>WQRP01000045.1 GCA_009786675.1 Treponema sp.
TTTGAAGGGCTAAGGAACTATCTAAGGGGCAAAATGGACGATGCTTTGTTTGACAAGGTATTTAACCGCCTTGGCAACGAAGCCGAACTACTCCTAACCGAGATAACCCTACCGGCAAGCGTGGAAAACATAGATTGGGCGTTTGATACTATCTGGGGGGAGTATAATCCCGGTGGGTTTTTGTTTTGGAGGTTGATTCGCAAGTCCGTGATCTTGTAAAAAAATACGAAATGGTCAATTTTGTCAGGATAGCATGGGAGGGTTAATAGTAAGAGCCTACATAAATAAGCTTGGGCTAAAAAATGTGGAGAGGTGCGTTTTTATTGCGACCCCACATCGGGGAAGCTGCCTCGCGAAGATTTCGAGGTATGTTTCCTTTTATAACAAAATATTTAAACCCCTAAAAAGCTTGCGGCCTTCTGCCGAAAACAAGTATCTGCTGAAAAGCAGTATCGAAATAGGCTTGATTGCGGAAAGCGGTAATAACACGGTTTTGGGAAAAATGTTTTTGCCGGCGGAAAGCAACGGAAGAGTGGAATTGTTTTCCGCATTAAGTAATGATGCCAAGGATACGATAATCTTGCTTATGGGCACAAGGAAATACACCACAAAGAGGAAGCTTTGATGCAGGTAAAAAATTTTTTGTTGCATGGCACGTTTGACAAATGGAAGGTAACCGTCCCCTCGTATGGTACTGCAACCTTGACGGCATAGTCGCTTTGCGGGTGGACTTCCCACGCCTAAAAATCGACAGGTGTTACCGTTTGTGTGTATCGTTGTTTTAGTCAAGCGAGCAGGCAAATCGCCAAGGAGGGATAATTCGTGAGGAAATCGCCGCTTCTTATTTCAACGTTAATCCCCTTGGCCTTGGCATCGTGCGCCACCTCGGTGCGGTTCGATGTCGAACATCCGCCCATCGTAGATCTGCGGGGCGTTCACAGCATAACCGTTGCACCATTCGAGCGGGGCAGTTTCAGGGCGTTTGAGTATCTTTCGGGGCACGTCACGTCCTCGTTGGCGGCCGGCGTGCAGAACAACGCGTGGCGCGGAAACCTTGTCTTTGTCGAGCCGCAGGCATTGGCGCATGTTCCCCAACACGATCTGTGGCGGCATGTTGACGTTGTTATAACCGGCAGGATAATCGATGTCCGCTCGGGTCATAACACCAGGGAAAGCACGCGAACTATTAGGGGCGAGGATTACAGGGTGCTGACCGTTACCCTTACCGTAATCGTCGATATAGAGTACTCGTACATCCGCGCAAGGGATGGCAGGATCCTGGGAACGTTCAGAAAAACCCAGCAAGCCAGCGAGACCGCCGAACACCTAAGAAGGCTGCCCCGTTCCGGAGGCGGGAATCGTCCAGGGGGCGGCCGGCATGGGGGTTCAAGTCATCACCCTGGGCATTGGAGCCATCCCGACTGGAACCGCCCGGGGCCGTGGGATCACCCTGGCTGGTTCAACCCGGATAGGGATCGCGACCAGGGAAGGGGGAGGGGACGCCGGGGAGGGCGTCCGGGCGGCGCTTCGGTGCAGAGGCACACGTGGGAGGAAAGCCTGGCAAGGGTTGCCATAGCAAGGTTTTCGCGCGCCATGGATCGGGAGATCGCGCCGTGGACGACGACGGAAGAAAGGTCTCTGCGAAGAAGGTCGGGAAACGAGCCGGAGCTGGACGAGGCCAGAAGGCTTGTCAGGATGGGCAGGTACGATCAGGCGCTGCGGATATACCGGGAAATATACGAACAGCACGGCAACGTTTTCGCCGGGTTCAACACTGCCATTCTGTACGCGGCGAACGAGCGGTTCGCGGAATCGCTTGAGTTGCTGGAAGCCTTGCATAGGGGGCTGATGGCTTCGGGCCAAAACACCCCGCGCTTTATCAGAAGGGAGATAGAAAGAATGGCGGGTTTCGTCAACGGGTTCAGGGTGCTGGAGGAGTTCAGGGCGAGCGATGCCGGGGATCCGTTGAACGTGGCGGTCGTTGCCAGGAATGAACCGGCAAATGCCAGGGAGGCGCGTGGAACGGTAAACCTGGGTCTGGCCAAGATCTACGCGCTCAGCGAGGCAATCGCCTGTTCGGGCGACGCCTCGATATGGCCGAAACTCGTGGCGTCCGCCGATGCCGACGCGCTCGAAGGTCGATGGTTCATGAGGATTCCCGATTCGGCTCCCTCCCTATTGTGGTTTGTCGTGGCGGACGGCCGCAACAACCTGTACATTACCCAGATGCCGTTAAGCATTTTCGAGACGGTTGTCCTGAACACCGCCCATATGGCCAGGCTGGATTAGGCGTCCCGGTTGTTTTTTTCCGCCGATTCCTCGGACTTAAGCTTTTCCTTTTTGGCCTCGGCGCGATCCTTCATGTCGGCGATCCCTATGAATACCGCGATAAGCCCGATAAGCACGGCGACGACCGGTACCCCGCCGCGCAGGAACGTCAGCACGTCGTCCCCCCAGCCAAGCCCAAAACCGACGGCGGCCGGCGGAAGTACCGCAAAAGCCGCCGCCGCGAGAATAACTATGCCAATGAGTAGGGATTTCATGTTTTCCTCCAAAAAAAGCTTGTTTTTATACCCTCCAGGCATCATAGCACCAATACGGAGAGGTTTCAACCGCCGCGGCCCCGTCAACCCCAGTCGTATGGATCGCTGAAGTTATTCATGACGACATGGTGTTCCTTTGGGTAGTCAAAGGAAGTCCAGGCCTCGTAGCCATTGACCAGATCCAGGCAGTCCTTGTCCGAAAGGGTTTCCATAAGCCCGCGGCATTTTTCGACGATGTTTTCGGGCTTGTTCGGTGCGCGGATCACGTATTCCTCCAGCTTGCGTACCGAAGGGAACAGCGTCTCGTTCTCCAGCAGAATCAGGCGGTAAAGGTTGTAAATGATTCCACCGGCCACATGGAACCGCATGAACCCCTCCGGTTTGCAGGCGACCCAGAAATAGGTGTGGAACATTTTGAGCGTGCAGTAAAAGCGGAACTGTTTTTCCGGGGCCTCGCTCTTCTGGAACACCGGGATTTTGGCGATTAGCTCGGACAGTCCGGGGTCGTCGCAGTAAAGGGCGCGGGCGCGGGAGAACATGTTTCGCATGGGTTCCGAACCGCCCTTAAGGATTTCCGCCAGTTTCGCGCGGGTCATGTAGTGCATGTCGAAATACCCGCCCGCGTATGTGCACTTGCCGTGGTGTACCTCCAGGGGTCCCTTCTTCGCGAAGTATTCGTCCGAGACGATTCCCAGCGCGTCAAGGTCGGAGTCCGCGCGTTCCGTGCCGGTGGCGACGGAGCCTATAAGAAACAGGGCCTCGATTTCGCCGTCGCCCCGGTAATGGTTTACCATGTTTTCTATGGATTTTTCGTGGTGTTCGTACATTGGCACAGCCTATACCAAAACCGGCGGCGCGGCAAGTTTGCCTAAAGCCATGTGACGAAAAGCCGAAAATCTACTATAATTTAGGATTCGGAGGCATTAAAAAATGAGAACTCTTAAACGAGTGATGCCGTTGCTTCTGGTGGCGGCGATTGTTGGCCTGACGGGTTGCGCCGGCGGGGCAAGGCCGGTGCAGAGGGAGGCTGGTAGGGTATACGAGCTTGTCCTGCTCCACACCAACGACCACCACGGGGCGACCATGCCGGTGAACGGGCGGGGCGGCCTGGCCGAGCGGGCGACCTTCGTCCGATCCGTGCGCGAGGCCAACCAAAACGTGCTTCTGCTTGACGCAGGGGATCTTAATACCGGTTCGGCCCTTTCCAACATGTTCGCCGCGGAGCCGGATATCCTGGCCTACAACCTTATGGGCTACGACGCGATGGTTTTCGGCAACCACGAGTTTTCCGGCGGGCGGGAAAGGCTGGAAAGGCAGATCGCCCTGGCCGACTTCCCCTTCTTTTCTTCCAATATAAGAACCGCCNGCGGCGGTTTCCTGGGCGGACACCNGTACCTGGTTAGGAACTTCGAGGGCTTCCGGGTTGGCATTTTCGGCCTTACNACCCTTCGCACCCTGGACATCCACGGCGAGGGCGACGCCTTTA
This sequence comes from Treponema sp., assembly GCA_009786675.1. The sequence goes on from WQRP01000045.1 coordinate 4,030, forward strand.
TCAACAGCCTGGACTTTATGCCGGAAATCGAGGCCGCCAGGGACGCGGTAACCCGTCTGCGGAACAGGGAAAGGGTGGACATCGTGATTGCCCTTACCCACATCGGCGACGTGCGGGAGCGCGACGGCCACGTCATCGCGCAGGATCTTGCCGCCGCCGTGCCGGGGATCGACGTTATCGTGGACGGCCATTCCCACTCCAGGTTCGCCGAGCCCATGCGGGTGGGCGACACGCTTATCGTCACCGCGCAGGAGTGGGGCAGGTACGTGGGGAAGGCCAGGGTTTCCATCGTGGACGGCAGGATTACCGGGTTCGACTGGGAGCTGGTGGAAATCGGCACCCACGCCTTCGCCCCGGACGCGCAGGTCATGGCCATGCTGACCCCCTTCCTGGAACAGGCGGACGCGTCCCTGGGCGAGGTCGTCGGCCGGGCGTCCGAGCTTTTCTATTTCGGCAACCGCGCGCCCCGCTACGGCGAAACGGCGATCGGGAACATGATTTCCGACGGCATGGCCTGGTACATGCGGAACGTCCTGAACCAGACCCTGGACTTCGCCTTCGTCAACAGCGGCAACATCCGCACGGAACTGCCCGCCGGGGAACTTACGCGCGAGCATGTCCTTACGGTTCTGCCCTTCACCAACTTTCTGCACATCGTGTCCCTTTCCGGCGCGGAGATTCTGGAGATGTTCGAGTTCATCGGCACGATACCCCAGGGCAACGGCGGCTTCCCGCAGTTCTCCGCCGAGGTGCGCTACACCCTGAACCTTTCGGAAAGGACGGTCACGAACCTGACCATAGGCGGCGCGCCGGTGGATCCGGGCAGGACGTACCGCTTCGTCACCAACGACTTCCTGCTTTCCGGCGGCGACGGCTACGCCGTGCTTACCGGGGCCGGGGATCCGTTCAACACGGCTATGCTTATGTCCTGCGTGGTGATCGGGTACATCCAGTCCCAGGGAACCATAAGTCCCGCCACCGACGGTCGGATGGAGGTCATCGGGAGGTAGCGGGGGAGGCAAAAAGGGAAAGCCACGCGAAAATCGGGGCGGTTTAGCCCGCGCTTTATGACAACTTCCCATATGCTTGCCGGGCTGAAATACAAAGTGCTCGACCCATCAAGGATGTATTCGGCGGCACTGGCGGGAAGTTTGTCAATCGCGCTCCATAACAGGATATGCGTGTCCAATAGCAACTTCATTTCGAGGAGCCTTCAAACAGTTCCGTGATTTCGTCCCCGCCCATGCGATAGAAGTCATCCGGTGTACGCTGGCTTGCCCCGATAAAAACCCAACGCGCCGCCGTTGCAAGTCCCCCGAATCCATATTACACTTACCGCATGATAATTACGCAAACTGTGGAAGTCCCGGCCGACCGCCGGATTACGCTTGAGGTTCCCCGCGAGGTGCCGACCAGGACGGTGGTTCTTACTTTTAAGGCAGTGGCATTGATACGAATATTTGGATCCATATCAGCCACAATCCAATTATCTAATTCAGGGTCATTTTCTATTGTTATTGTCCAGCTCATAATGTTTAACAGAAATCTGATAACCGCACCCATCCAGTCCTCGTCATGCTTATCATCATCCATATTATAGGTATTCTGTAAGCTGCTTTCATGGTCTGTTTGGGTCATATATGATTTAAACAGAATCAATCCCTAAGAGAAATAACCAATAACGCCCATATGCGGGTGCCAAAAACCACCTGTAAGCGAAATTCCTATCGAAATGGAAGCAACATATCTTCGGCCAGCCAGACGGGGTTTTACGGGATTGTCTAATCGCACAAGGCAAGATAAACCATATTCCGCCGGGGTTTGTGAAACGTTTATTTATTCTTTTCATCTGACAAAGAACCATCCAAGATAACAGGGCAAAGCGCTTTTCAACCAGTGGAAAGACAGAGAAATTGTTATAACCTTATCACAACATCGTCCATGTTCCGCCTGGTTTTGTATTTCAAACGTAAAAAAATTATTGTCAAAAAACGCCCCGAGATAAAATCCTTGCAATCGTTAAACATCTTTAATTGTTGTTAATATTGTGGAAAGTGAAGTGCAAAAATCGAATTTGGTTTTTTGCGGCGTATGTTTTAATGCGGACGGGTATGTTTTAGCGTTATTGGAAACATTATTAAAATTCCAAAACAGGTATGGTAAGCTCATGTGCGACGGGATGACAATCTACGGTTGCCACCCGCCACAAATAACGACAAAGAGGTTCAAGGTGTCCGTTGGGCAGCCTCCTCTTGTCAAAAACAACAGGGAGATTGACGTATGAAAAAGTTCATTGCGGTTCCAGTAGTGCTAGTGCTTGTCGCTTTTGGCGCTTTCGCCCAAGAGGTGAACGTAGGTGGCGGTGTAATTGCGCGTACAGAATTGTTGCAGGGCGACAACGACGGGAACAGCGAAATCACGACCAGCGGCGTGACGCCGGTTGTTCGTTTGCAGATGTCGGCGGAAGTGGATACGCTTGTCGGAACTTTTGGTGCCTGGCTGCGGATACAGCCTCCTTCTGCCTCTGTCTCGATGGAAGGCCAGGGGATAGAGTTTAAGTTCAACCCTGCCATGTGGGGTCATGTATGGTGGAGCAACGACATGCTCAGGCTTATGCTTGGCGAGAATCCCCCCGGCTGGTGGTCCAGGGACGGGATAGCCCGCTGGGGGTTCTACGCGATGACCCAGGATACACTTAGTCCCGGCTTTATGTGGGGAACCCAGGTAGCGGCAAAAGACTACGACCTGTCGTTTTTCGGTGGGATTGGCAGCGGCCTTTTGCTCGAGCTTACCCCCAACAAAATGGTGAATGTCAGGGTTGGGCTTCCGGTTTTTGACGGAGGGAAAACCACGGACATGCTCGGCGGCCTGGCGGCCCAGGTGGGGTTGAACTTTGACTTTGGGACTATAGCCTTTACCTATAGTGGCCATAATTGTTCCTCCTCGTGTGCAACCTCGGAACCGGACTGGGACTTTAACCACAACAAGGGATCCGTCTTTGCCTACCTGAATGTCGCGGCGATAGACAATGTCGGCATAGATTTCGGTCTTGGCGCCCACCTGGAAAATGATCCGGTCATTGGCATAGGCGCGGCCCTAAACATTGGCCTTACCCCCGAGTTCGCGCTAAAGACTCGCCTGCAGGCGGCCATTGACACCACGGAAAATGCCCCTATAGATCTGCTGTTCGAGTTGCTTCCTTCCTATGATTTAACATCCGGCGTGACCGCTTTCCTTGGCGCCGGGCTTGAACTTAGCCTTCCCGATTCAGGGAGCGCCTCGCTAGGCTATTACGTTTTCCCGCACGTAAGGATGGGTTCCGCCCAGGGGCCAAGCCTTTACCTTGGCTTCGAGCTTAGATCCGTATCCGTTGGCGAAAATAACACTGCCATAAGCTGGAGAGCCCCGGTTGGACTGAATTTCATGTTCTAGGGTAGGCTCTGTCGTTTTAATACGCGCGATCCTGGAAAAGGCTCCCCTGACGGGGAGCCTTTTCTTTGCGGGAATAAGCCCGGGCAATCCCCGGCTTGTCACTGCCGGCGCGTTCGCGGTATAATGCTGTTTCTATGGGACGTCGGCAAGTGGTAAGCCACCGGGTTTTGGCTCCGGCACTCACAGGTTCGAATCCTGTCGTCCCAAGCAGCTTATTTTTACGAGGTAAGGTATGAGCAAGGTAGTTTTGGCAGCCAAGAACAGGCAGGAATCAGGTTCGGCGGTGGCCCGCAGGCTTAGGCGGAGCGGTCGTATTCCAGGGGTGCTGTACGGCAGGACGGGGCAGTCCGTTCCGCTGGATCTAGACGAGCTGGAGTTTACCCGGGGCATAAAGGGCGTTACGGAAAGCACCATCGTGCAGGTCGAGGTTGACGGCAAGGCTCACGATGTCTTTGTAAAGGACACCCAGCGGAATATTTTGGACGGGAAAATCCTTCACGTCGATTTTTACGAGGTCGAAAAGGACGCGCTCCTTCGCGCGAAGATCGTCCTTGTCGTCAATGGGAACCCGGTCGGCGTGCGCGAGGGCGGCATTCTTGAGATTCCCAGGCACGCTGTCGAGGTTGAATGCTTTCCCAAGGATCTGCCGGAACGGCTTACCGTCGATATTTCCGACCTTAAGATCGGCCAGTCCGTCCATGTGCGGGACATACCCCTGGGCGAGGGGGTAAAGCTTGTTTCCTCGGCGGACAAGGTTGTCGCGCTGGTAAAATTCCCGAAGGGGGCTTCCGCGACGGCGGACGCCGAGGCTTCGGCGGAAGAGGAAAAGAAGGCGTAATTTACCCGATTCAAACCGGGGTTCGATTTTACGGAAACACGAGGGGCGGTGATGCGAGAGTCTCTTCATTTCCAGGACGCCGTCGCCGCCGCCCTGGAAAGCCTGCCCCCCGATACGATATGCCTTGCGTCGGTTTCCGGCGGGGCGGATTCCACGGCCATGCTTGTGGCTCTTGCCGCCCTAGGGGAACGGCGCAGGGNGCGCTGTATCCATGTCGAGCACGGGATTCGCCCAAGTGACGAAAGCCGTGGCGATGCCGGGTTCGTCCGTTCCCTCTGCGAAAAATACCGTATACCCTGCCGCGTCGTTTCCGTAAAGCCCGGAAGGGTTGCGGAAACCGCCGGTAGGCTCGGTGTAGGCATCGAGGCCGCGGCGCGGCTGTACCGCCACAGGGCATGGTTTCGCGAGGCCGCTCGCCTGGAAGCCGGCGAGCTGGGACAGGCGCGAATCCTTGTCGCCCATACCGCCGACGACATGCTGGAAACGGTGCTGATGCGCGTCCTTCGCGGGGCGGGACCGTCGGGCCTTGCGGCAATGCCTTCCTGTCGCGGGCGTATCCTTCGACCCCTCCTGGCCCTAAGCCGCCGGGACGTGCTTGACTACCTAGCCCTGAAAGACGTTCCCTGGCGCCAGGACTCCACCAATGCCGACACGCGCTACCTTAGGAACCGTGTCAGGCACCGTCTTGTCCCCGTGCTTGCCGCCGACTTTCCCCGGTGGCGGACGGCGGTTTCCTCGCTTGCCGAAACGCAGTCCCTCGCCGCCGATTTTATCGTAAGCGAGGCGAATCGTCGCGTAAAGTGGCAGCCCCTTCCCGATGCCGAAAGTTTTACCGAAAAACCCGGCGCGGAACTGCGTACCGACGAGGCGAATTTCTTCGCCCAGCCCGCGATTGTCCGCGAGGAAGCACTGTTCCAGGGTATCGACGCCTTGCTGGCGGATCCCCGGGCGATCGCGCACGAGGTCAAACGATCCAACGTGCGGCGTTTTTCGGGGGGGAAAGTGTCGGCGCTGGATCTGGGGCGGGTGCGCCTGCGGCGAAAAGATGGTATAATAGTCCTTTCCAGGCATAAAAGTGCTCCCAGCCTTGCGGAAGGCAAAATTAACGGCATGGCCGCCGGCGAATGCGGGTTTTCGCTGTTGATTATTGCGCCTGGCTTCTATACTCTTAAAGGTATAACCTTGGAGGTAGGCAGGAGCGGGGACGCGGGGGAAGCCGCATTTTTTGCCTCGTTGCCCCTTGTCCTAAGGCCGTCTTTTAAGGAAGACCGTATCGGCCGCGCCCGGGGTGGCGACGGAAAAGTGGTAAGCGCGGTGGATTCGCAGGGAATCGCCGCCTTCATTGGCATGAACGGCTTGCTCGAACGCAGAAGCGACACGCCGCGGACGGCGAGCGAAAGCCCATGCGTCGTAAAAGCCGGGAACCGAAAGGAGTATCGGGAGTAAAATGTTCAACGATCAAAACGACGATAAGTCCAAGCGGCCTTCGGGCCCCCGCTCTCCCTTGCAGGGGGGAAAGCCCAGCCCTTTGACATTGTTCTTTTTCCTGGCCATGGCGGCGCTTTTTATCGCGTACTTTTTCCGGGGCACGTCCCCTGCGGTCCCGATGATAAGCTACACGGATTTTATGCGCCACCTTGAGCTTGGGCAGATCGAGTCCGTGACCATAAACGACAACAACACGATGGAAATAAGCCTTAGGGGCCCCGGGCAGGATCCGATCCTCCGCAGGACGCGCATTCCCTATCACGATCCCGCCCTGCTTCCCGCTTTAAGGGAAAGAAACGTGAACGTTTCCGGCGCGGTGGCGCGGCCGGCACCCCTCAGCATAATACTTGGCATGTTGCCCTGGCTTCTTATCTTCGGCTTTATCTTTTTCATGTTCCGGAACATGCCCGGCGGGGGTAACCGGGCCTTCCAGTTCGGCAAGAGCAAGGCGAAGCGTTACCAGGACGAGGGGAAAAAGGTCGTCTTTACCGACGTCGCCGGGCAGAAGGACGCGAAGTTCGAGCTGGAGGAGGTTGTTGCCTTCCTGAAAAACCCCAAAAAGTTTACCGACATGGGCGCGCGCATTCCCAAGGGCGTGCTTCTGGTGGGAATGCCCGGTACCGGAAAGACGCTGATGGCGCGTTCGGTTGCCGGCGAGGCGGGCGTCGCCTTTTTCCACATGTCCGGTTCCGATTTTGTCGAGATGTTCGTGGGCGTCGGCGCGAGCCGGGTCCGGGATCTTTTCGAGCAGGGCAGGAAAAGCGCCCCCTGCATCATCTTTATCGACGAGCTTGACGCGGTTGGCCGTACCCGTGGCGCCGGCTACGGCGGGGGCCACGACGAGCGCGAGCAGACCCTGAACCAGCTTCTTGTCGAGATGGACGGCTTCGAATCGAAGGACGGCGTAATCATCCTTGCCGCCACGAACCGCCCGGACGTTCTGGATCCGGCCCTGCTTAGGCCGGGGCGTTTCGACAGGCAGGTGGTGGTGGCCATGCCGGACATAAAGGAGCGCGAGGCTATTCTGCAGATTCACTCGGCGAAAATCCCGGTCAACAAGACCGTCGATCTTTCCCGCGTTGCCAGGGCAACCCCGGGGATGAGCGGCGCGGACATTGCCAACCTGGTAAACGAGGCCGCCCTGTTTGCCGCCCGCAAGGACAAGGCGGAAGTGGAGATGCTGGACTTCGAGGAGGCTCGGGACAAGATTCTTATGGGCGTCGCCCGGAGTACCCTGGCGATGTCCGACAGGGAACGCCGGATGACGGCGATTCACGAGGCGGGGCACGCTCTTCTTCACTATTACCTGAAAAATGCCGATCCTTTGCATAAGGTGACGATAGTTCCCCACGGGCGGGCCCTGGGCATGGCGGTTTCACTGCCGGAGGAAGACAGCTACAGCCGCACGAAAGGCTGGATCGAGGATCGCATAGCCATCTGCTACGGCGGATGGCTTGCGGAAAAGCTCTTCTACGGCGAGACCACCACCGGGACGAAGCAGGACATACAGCAGGCGACGGACATGGCCCGCCACATGGTCTGCGAGTGGGGGATGGCGGAGGAGCTTGGGCCGATTGCCTACGGGCAGGAGGACGAGCCGATCTTCCTGGGCAAGGAAATCGCCCGCCACAAGGATTATTCCGAGGAAACCGCCCGGCGCATAGACCAGGCGGTAAGGGAAATTCTCGATCGCGCAAGAGCCGAGGCGGAACGCATCATTTTCGAACAGCGGAACGGGCTGGAGGCTCTCGCGGACGCCCTGCTTAACCGGGAAACCCTTTCCGACGAGGAGGTTCGCGAGATACTGCGGCTTCCTGCTTTGGAAAA
>WQRP01000046.1 GCA_009786675.1 Treponema sp.
GGATCCAGCTTTTCCTGCCGGGCCAGCGCGGTCAGATCGCGGCAGTAGCGTTCCAGCACCTGGTATTTCGCCTCCGGGTTTTGGTCGGTCACGCGCTGGCTGCCGCGAACCTGTTTCAGGGCCTCCAGGATCGCGTTTTTGGTAACGCCGGATTTTTTCAGCAGTTCCGCCGCCCTGCCCTCGCCCGCGCTTACGGCAATAAGAACATGCTCGGTGGAAACGAAGTCGTCCTTTAGCGCGGCGGCCTCGGCCTCCGCCTTGGCAAGAATCTTCGCCGCCGCGGGGGAAAACTGCAACTGCGCCGCCGTGCCGTAAACCCTGGGCTGCTGCCTTAACAGGCTTTCCAGATCGGCGGCCAGGCGACCGGGATCACCGCCTATGCGGGCGACAATCGGCGGGACGATTCCGTCCTCCTGCCGCAGCAAGGCAAGAAGCAGATGTTCGGTGTCAAGCTGGGAGTGGTCTTCCTTCTGCGCTATGGTCGATGCGGCGTTGAGCGCCTCCTGTGCCTTTATCGTGAATTTTTCGTAGTTCATACCTGTAGGATAATCAAAGGCAATGCGTAAGGCAAGGTATTTTAGGTGTCGGTTGCGATAAAATTCGTTACGTGCCTTTAGCGAGATTAAGCCATTCACAAAGACTATCGAGTTGCCCCTTAATCCCTTTCCATTCCCGATTCAGATCAAGTGTCTTCAAGCTGATACGATTGCCGCCGATATTCAAGTCATCGTCAGGGGTAATCGTTTCATCGGTTTTGGCATATAGCAAAACGCCCGCCACGTTTCCCGTGGTCTTTTTGTCGATGTTTTTTACATAGGCATAAATTTGGTACAGATGGCCAGAAATAAACATTTGCCTGTCATAATTGGTTCTCATAGTCTTCCCATAATACTTGGTCTCGATAACCAAACGCCTGGTGTCGCTTTGAAGGATAATATCCGTCTTCATGCGTGGCAAATAAGATGTTCTTGCTTCATCGTCAATATCCCAATCAATGAAAGCATACTTCGGCGAAAAGTCAGGTATAGTGCCGTTTATAATATGACAGCACGAATCTCTCATAGAGGCGGTACATATATTCATCGGGAAGCCATGCGTTAAGCCTGTGTGTCCCCGTTTTTTAGGTTTCCACGGTTAATCTCGTCGATAATGAAGAAATACGGGTGATCATCGTCGTCGTCCCCAGCAGTTTTACAGAATTTATAGAAAGGCCCATCGACAAGGCGAAAACCACTTCCATCTGGACGAAAGCCCATAATGAAATCCTCATAACTATAACTTTGATGGAATTGGACAATCCCAATACGGTTCCTGTCCTTTTTGCCCATAATCGAAAACGCCAGCCTTTGGGCGGTAAATGTCTTGCCAACGCCTGGCGAGCCTTGCAGGATTACGTTCTTTTTGCGAAGAAGAAGCCCTTTCCGGGTTACTTCGGTAAGCGTCTTTTGAGGCAGCTTTTGTTGCAGAGGATTATTCCATTCGTCCTTATGGGTCCATTTTATCTTGCGAACATGTTTATAATGGCTGCGTGTCGCATCGAAAACGTAGTCGGAATCAACGATGCCGCACCCCAAGATCTTAGGTTTGGCAAATACAATATCCCCTGTCGATATGTCCTTGGCGAACTGCCAAAGAGTACGCGTGTTATTTGTGTACGGTTCACTTGTGTTATACAGTTTCTGCAATGCCACCCTAACACTTTCTTTTGATTCCACATTGGAAAGATCGCCAACTTCATCCCAGCCAATCCCCATAATCCCACTGTCGCAAGCTTCATCCCAAAACCATGCATCCTCACCTGGGGCATAAAGCCAATACCGTCGCTTGCCGACTGTTCCCGCCACCGAAGGCACGGCCAATTCTTCGAGGAAACGGATGTCGTGAAGCATACTGCTTGAGTAGGTCTGATTCCATTTGTCATCTACAGCTTTGAAGTTATGTGAGGCACAGATAATTTTATGGATTTTCCGAAACTCACCAAGCCTTAAATTTGTTGCGTTGGTTATCCACTCGATCTGTTCCTATGGCAGCGGACATTTTGTTTCTCCCATTTTTGTCAGCATAATGTCATTGCCATCATTTAGTGTCAATTATAGTTTCTTGCATTCTGGCGAGCCATGCAAATTTCCAGGCGCATATTTTTGCCAACAAGAATATTCTCATAATGACACCGCCCGATAGCTCAGTTAAACCCCAGCCCCCGTTGTTCCATTATCCACTGGTTCAGGTTCCATTCCACCGTGCCCCTGCGCCCCATTTCCCAAAACTCCGTGAAAAACCTGTTCGCAAGATTCGTGTTTCCGCGTATGTCGTGGAAAAGGGCCAGGTAGAACAGCATCATCGCCCGCGCGTCAAGGTTCTGTTCGCGCTGGATCCTTGCGATAACGTCGTTGTCGCCGGAAAGGTCGTGGTACAGCCTTAGCAGGAACCACTCCGGCGAGTCGCGCTCGGCTGTGCGGATTACCTGGGAAAGGAACTGCCTGGGATCGGTCGCCCGGCCGCCGCGCATCCAATTGGCGGCGGCGAGCAGGGCGTAGCGGAATTCCCGGGGAGCCTGCCTGTGCGCGGCCAGAAAGGCGTCCCTGGCCTCCAGGTACCGTCCTTCCTTCATTCTTATAATGCCCAGCCCCTCGGCGGCGAAGAAATAGTCCGGCCTGATCCTCATTACGGTCTGGTGGTCCTGCGCCGCCCCGGCCAGGTCGCCGACGGCCTCCCTAAGGCTGGCGCGGTGGACGTGGGCCAGGAAGCTGTTCGGGGCAAGCGCGATCGAGTGATCCAGCTCATCCAGGGCCTCCTGCCTAAAGCCCATCTCCATCAGGGTTATGGCGCGGTCCACGGATATCCAGTGGTTGTCGGGCTCCAGATCCCTGGCCGCGTTCAGGTCGTTCAGCGCGTCCTGCCTAAAGCCGGCACCCCGGTACAGACGCGCCCTTTCGTGGTACGGCGCCGCCCAGCCGGGGTTTTGGGCTATGGCCTGGTTCAGCAGTTGCTCCGCCCGCCTGGGGTTGCGGTTGTAGCGGTACACGATTGCCCTTCCCAACAGGGCTTGGGGGTAGTCGGGGTCGATCGCCAGGGCCCGATCGAAATGGGTCGCGGCGGCCCGCAGGGTTCGCGCGCGCAGGGCGTTGTAGCCAAGCTCGGTAATGGCCTGAAGGTTTTCCGGATCCATCCTTAGCACCTGCTCCAGGAAGTTCCGCTGTTCCCTGTCCCTGCCCTCCACCAGGGCGGAGGCCGCCAGCACCTTCAGCGCGTCCACGTTGCCCGGGTCGGCGGAAAGTATCCCGGACGCTATGGCGCGCGCTTCGGCGGTTCGACCCGCCGAATTCAGGACGGAGGCCCGCAGAAGCCGTATCTCGGTGCTGTCCTCGTCTATCCTGTCGAAAAGTTCCAGCGCCGCCCGGAAATCCCGCCGCGCCATAAGCTGCGATATTTCGGTAAGCACGGTCTCGGTACTTGCCGTGCCGGCGCTTGCCCGGGTTGCGCCCACGGACATCAGGGCGGCCATAAAAAACGGCAGAAAGGCCACTAGGCAGATTTTAATTCTCGTCATACAATACAGTATAATACACGAACGTGGGTTTGGTGGTAAGGCGCGGGCTAGGGCGCCGAAGATGGCCGGCACAGAGGTATATATGAAAAAACGAGTTTTCCCCCGAATTGTATGGGTTCTGTTCCTGAGCCTTTCGTCCTTTGTCTTGCTGAGCGCGATGCAGTTCGCGCGTTACGGGACTTTTTCCAGGCAGCTCGGCGGCATGACGGTAAGCGGCCGCTACTTCAACGGCGAGGCGGACAGGCCCGGATGGGTGCGACTGGACGGCGGGGCGAACGTGTTCTTCGGCGGGCTGGAGTTCCGGCTGGCCTATCTGCCCGGCGTTGCTGGGGGCTTTTCCCTGGTGGATTCCGAAAACGTGGCGCACCAGGTACTTCCGGAGTACGTGTCCATGGCGGGTCACGAGGCGGTTTTCTCGTTGCCCTCCGGGGTGGAGCTTTCCTTTTCCGCCTCCTCCCTGGCCGGCGAAGAGCCGGGGCTGCGTATAAGCGGGACCTTCCCGGACGGAATCGCCGCTATGGAGATCCCCTTTAGGCCCAGGCGATCGTCGGTTGCCTGGGACAATTCCAGGGGGATACTCGGCGTGGCGTACAACGGCCTTCGCTACATGTTCAGCCGCCACTCGCGGGAGCTTACCGAGGGGCGGCTTGTCCTTATGGCCGGCGCCCCGACCGTCTTCTACCGCGTCATCCCGGACGTGATAGTGAACGATCCGGCCGACTTCGTAATTCCCAGGGTGTCGGACGCCCAGACTTTTTCCGGCGAGCTTGCCGCCTGGACGGATCGCAGTTTCGACGCATGGGGAAGAAACATGCCCGCCGACGTGGACGGGGACAGGGTGATTGCCCTTTGCGCCGAGGCCCTGCGGCGCGGCGTTCACGCCTCGTCGGCAATACCCCTGGCGTTTGGCCAAAACCGCCTTGCCTGGGAATCCTTTGCCTTCCAGTTCGACAGAAGGGCCGGCGCATGGGAAGGCGGGGTGGGGATCCTTGCCGAGCAGGAACGCGAGAAGGTCGGCCTTGTCGGCGAATTCCTGGCAAGAAGGGACTACGGCGGTCTTTTTGCCCAGAACCGCCTTATCGAGTTCCTTGCTGTACGGGGCCATGACGCCCTGATTGACGGCTTTGTTTCCTCCGCCCTTGGCATAGATCCCTCCGCCGTTACCCTTGCCACCAGCGCGGGGATAATGGAAAGCTACATGGACATGGGCAGGTGGCGAGCCGGCGCGGACAATCCTTTCGAGCCGCTTGCGGCCAGGGCCAGGNAGCTTGTCGCCGACGGCCTGCGCCAGAACGGGAACCAGGTTCTGGTGTTTTCCCGCGACGGGCAGGCCGACGTCGGGTTCAACCTGCGCCTGGGAATGATCCTGCGCGAATGGGGCGAACAAGCCGGCCACGACGACTGGGCCGGGCTTGGGAGATCCCTGGTGTATTCGGTTCTGTCCCTGGGCGACGAGTCCGGGGCGGTTCCCGCGCTGCTGACGTCCGGCGCGAACGGGCACTTGACCGGATCCCCGGAAAGAATTGGATCCGGAAGCCTGTTCCGGGCGCTTGACGAGAACGAGTTCCTGCCTAGGGCAAAGGCGACGGGGGTGGACGGCGTCTGGGCCTGGACGGCGGCCGGCCTGGTCAACGCGGTTCGGACGGCGAACTTTTTGGACGTTTTCGTGGACTTTCCGGTTGGCCAGACCCATTACCTGATGCTGCGGGGCGTGGAGCCTTTCGTCCAGTTGCATCTGCACGGGCAGAACATGGCCAGAAATCCATCTTTCGAGGAAAACCCTAACGTTTCCGGCTGGGACTACTTCGCGGACGAGCAGACCCTGGTGGTAAAACTGCAGCACCGCACGAACGTCGAGCGCGTCAGGGTTCTATTTACGGTTCCGACGCCGGCGCCTACCCCGGTCGCAGCGCCCGCGCCTCCCGTGCAGGAACTGGCCCCCGTGGTGGATCCGGCTCCCGCCCTGCCCCCGCCGCCCATACGTGCCAGGCCGCCGACGTGGACCCCACCGCCCGTGGTGCCGCCCATGTTCTTCCCGCAGCCATGACGCGCGAATCGGGGATGCGGATCACGAAGGCGCGAGTCGCGGTTGCGCTGGGTCTTGTAGCCATACTGGCGGCGGCGGTTTTTTTGCTGTCGGGTCGCGGCGAGACTATCGCCCTAGTCAAGGCGGTGTACGCCGGCGGGGGGCATACCATGGCCGTCGGGGTGGACGGTTCGCTTTGGGCCTGGGGGGACAACGGATCCGGGCGACTGGGCGACGGCACGGCAACACAGCGCCGCGCCCCCACCCGGATTGGGACGGACACGGACTGGGCCTCGGTATTCGCGGGCAATTTCCACACACTGGCCATAAGGACGGACGGCTCGCTTTGGGCCTGGGGCCGCAACTTTTCCAGCCAGCTCGGCGACGGCACCAGGGCCGAACGCCGCCGCCCCGTCCAGGTGGGAGAGGACAGGGATTGGGCTTTCGCGTCGGCGGGCGTTTCCCACACCATGGGCATAAGAACGGACGGCTCGCTTTGGGCTTGGGGATACAACCGGTACGGGCATCTGGGCGACGGCACGGTGGTTCCCCGGCGCGTTCCCGTCAGAATCGGGGAAGGCACGAACTGGGCGACCGTGTCCGCGGGCAATTTCCACACCTCGGCCATAGACGCGGACGGCTCGCTGTGGACCTGGGGGGACAACCGGTTTGGCCAGCTTGGCGACGGCACCACGGCCGAGCGCCGGACGCCGACCAGGGTGGGCGACGGCACGAACTGGGTCTCCGTGTCCAGCGGCGGGTGGCATACCGTGGCCTTGGACGCCGACGGCTCGCTTTGGACCTGGGGCCGAAATTACTCCGGCCAGCTCGGCGACGGCACCACGGTCGAGCGCCATACGCCCACCCGAATAGAAATCGACGCGGATTTGGCCTCGGTTTTTACCGGCGAGTTCCACACCCTGGCGGTTTCCACGGACGGCGGGATCTGGGCCTGGGGATCCAACGGATCCGGGCGACTGGGCGACGGCACGACGACCGCGCGCAACATCCCGGCCAGGGTGGAATCGGAGGTTGCCTGGGTATCGGTGTCCGGCGGCTGGGCGCATACCGTGGCTCTTGCCGACGACGGCTCGCTTTGGACCTGGGGGCATAACTTTTCCGGACAGCTAGGCGACGGCACCAGGGACAACCGCCAGGTACCCATGCGAATAACCCCGGAGAACGAAGGCGCGGCGGCGGATCCGGAAGCCACGGCGGAAGCAGGTAATTAACCGGGCTCTTTACCCCACCGCTCGATGTGGCGGCAAATGTTCTCGATCCCGTTTTCCCCGCGAATCAGCCCACCCATGGAATCGGCCTTTTCCCTGTAAGCAGGGTTGCCGACCAGGTCGGCGACCTTCCGTTCAAGCCGCTTCCTGGAAACGCTCTTGATCCTGACCCCACCGGGTCCGAGCCCAAGTTCCTTTACCCGATGGCTCCAGTAAAACTGGTCCAACAGCAACGGAACCACCATCTGCGGCCTGCCGGAACGGGCCGCGCTGTGGGTCGTCCCCGCGCCACCGTGGTGGATAATCGCGTCGCACTGCGGAAAGACAAGGTAGTGCGGAATGACGCTTTCCATGCGGAAAAGGTTGTCCCTGCTTCCCAGGCGCGAGCCCACGTCCCACCAGCCGCACGCCACCAGCAGTTTGTAGTCAAGCGCCGTGCAAACGTCGAACAGCTTTTCGACAAACCCGTCCCGCTGTTTTACGTTGCAGCTTCCCAGCGAGAAAAAAACCGTCGGCCGATCGTCCCTCTTGACGAAGGCCGTAAGCCTTTCCACTTCCCCCGCGTCGTAGGGAAGCGCGTCGTTAAAGCAATAGCCGCCGATTTCCCACCTGTACCTCCACCGGTTGTCCACGGTCCCAAGGAACCTGCTGTACATCAAAAAGTTGAAGGCGCTCGCCGGCGCGTGTTCGGACTGGTCCCTGATCGGCGACATACCCAGCGCCTTTCGGTGTTTGTTCAGGGTCTTTTTCACCATAAGGTTCAGCCCGCCGTTCAACAGCGCCCAGAGCAAGGCCGGCCGTATGACCGGGTTGGGCTTGGGCCAGGGGAAAACCGGGGGAGGTATCTTCCGGCTGGGGATGAACGGACCGTATGCGGTGCGGACGAAGGGCTTGCCGCAGTACTCGGCAACGCTTCCCGCGGCGAACTCCGTGTTGGACGAGACCAGGATGTCGTGGTCCCCCAGCAGGGGAATAATTTCCCGGAACTGGCTGCCAATCACCCTGCGGGTCCATTCCAGAAGGTTCGCGGTGTCCGGAGTTTCCTCCAGCATCCCGGCGATGTCGTCGGACGCCTGCAGCACGTAGCGAACCCCGGACGCCTTCGCCTGTTCCTCGAAAAGCCCGGGCACGCTAAGGGTTACCCAATGCCCCCGGGTTTTCAACGCGACGGCCAGTTGGAGATAAGGGTAAATGTCCCCCTGGGATCCCCGCGTGACAAGCAGAATCCTCATGCAGAGCCCGCCGCCTTCACTAGGCCGATTTTTTCCAGCCTGTCCCTGTCAAGCCCGTATTTCTCCTCGAACCCCCGCAGCGTGGCCTCGTCCGGAACGACGTTGTTTCCCTTGGAAAGCCGCTTGGTTTCCCTGTTCGCCTTGACCAGCATGGAGATCATCTTGCCCGGGTTAAAGTTCATCGACGACATTATCCAGCAGCCGTGGGTGCACCAGCAGTTGGCCGTGTAGCCGTGCCCGATGGCGGCGACCTCGTTCCGCATCGCATCGCCGGACATGATCTTTTGCACGTCGCAGTCATAGTCCTGCACCCTGCCCACAGGTTCCCTGATCTCGCAGGCGCGGAAACGGCCGTCGTAGTCGATAACCAGCGAGGTCTCGCCGGCGGTGCAGTCCATTCCCCAGCAGGTCGGCTTTTCCAGGTTCCTTACCCGCATGTTGAACCAGGCCCGTATAAGCCCCACGTAGAAAAACTTGGTAAGGCCCCGGCCGATAAAGTTCATACCCGCGCCTATGCGCTTGGCGTACAGCAGGTAGTAGGGGGCGATCCTGTCCTGGATTTCCGACATGGACTTTTCGGTAAGGATCTTTACCCCTTGCTCCCGGGTGTTTCCCCGCGCCGCCTCTATCGTGTGGGTGGACACGTTGAAACGCCCGTAGACCCAGGCCACGAAGTCCAGGATCTCGTCCACGTTGTACTTCGTTACCACCGTGGCCATGTTTTTTAGAACGTGCCCGTCGTCCCCGAAGTGCTCGTCCAGCTTTTTCAGGGCTGCGGCCGTGGTATAAAAGCTTTCAAGACCGCGCTGCTTGTCGTGGGTGTCGCCGAACCCGTCCATTGAGATGCTTATCGTTATGTTGCAGTCCGGGCAGCTTTTCCGCAGACGCGCGACCCATTCGATCAGGCGGTCGGCCTTTACGGCGTTGGTCGGAAAGTTTATGTCCGTGATGCCGTTGTTTTTATAGAACATCTCGATGATCTCCGGCAGGTCGTCCCGCAGGGTCGGCTCGCCGCCGGAAAGCCAGAGCCGCTTTATGCTGCCCGCCGTTTCCGAAAGCCGCCTGATCTCGTCGAAGGAGAGATCCGGATTTTTTTTCGCCATGTCGTCGGCGTAAAAACACTGGACGCACTTCATGTTGCATTTCCCTGTGGTAAACAGGAACACCGACTCCAGCTGCCGTTTCGAGCTTAGGGAATTAAACGAGCTCCCCTTGCGTTTTGATTTCATATTCAGCCTCCCCAGTATCAAGGTTTTGTTATACCGGAACAAATATAGCGACTACATTCTAGACGCATTCTAGGTAACTGTACAATAAAATGGCCGCACTGTAAAGAAGGTTTGCCGAATGTAGCCATCTGTGTTACAATTATCCGGGATGGTAAATGGAAGCTGAGGGACTGGAACACGCCGAAGAAATAACGGAAGTCGAACACGGACAGGCCGGGAACCGCGCGTCGCGGGAATGGACGGAGGCGGAAGAACAGGATATCCTAAGGCAGGAAGCCTTGCGGCGCGAGGCCCTAAGGCAGAAAGCCCTTAGGCAGGAAATCCTAAGAAAGGGTCTTTTAAAGTCGGAACTGGAGCACGAGCAGGCCAGGGCGGCAAGCAAAAGGCTGGAAAAGGAAAAAAAAAGGCGAAAGGCCGGGGTGCTCCTGATGCTTCTGGGCATCGGTGTCTTCCTGGCCTTCTTTCTGTTTCTGGGTTCCTTTGACTACATGCTCGGTTACGTCCTGGGTATTTTCCCCCTGGCCTGCGTCATCGTGGGCGCGTGGGTCTGGTCCGGGGGCAGGCCGAAGTACTAGAGCTCCCGGGCAAGCCGCTCCTGGATTGCGTCGTACTCCAGGTTGTCCGTCTGATCGCGAAGCCACGCCACCAGCTCCCCGCCGGATTCGTATTCGAAGGATTCCAGTTGTTTCAGAAGATCCTCCATCGTGGTTGACCTGAACTGCTTGCATGCGTCCAGGAACTGGGCCAGCAGGGCGGCGTCCGGCGAGCCGGCCTTGGGGTTTTCCTTGGGCTGTTCCTTATGGGCGGCGAAAAACTCCTGCAGGCGCGCGTACAGAAGGGTCGCTTTCTCTATAAAAAGCCCGTTGTTGACCCCGATATACTCCAGATCCCCCCGGCGACTCGCGGCCTCCAGCTTTTCCGCGTCCAGCCCCAATTCGTCGGCGCATATCCCGTAGTTCGATCCCTTAAAGCCGTGAATCGAGACGGTGTACTCCCTAAGCTTTTCGGCGTCGGACAGTTCCCCGGCCAGGGTCCGCACCGTCTCCAGGTTCGCCGAAAAGTGCTTGCACCAGGCGCGGACCACGTCCGTGTATACGTTTGCGGGGAAACCTTGCAGCCCTTTCTGAATATCCAGGCCCTCGATGACGGCATCCTTAAAAATGTTATCCTCGCTGTCCCTCTGCATTTCCCATGCCCCCTGTTATTCGCAATTTTTCGATATTTATAGCATTTCAAGTAAAACACGGCAGGCGGGGCATGGTCAAGTGACCGGGCGTCCCCGCCGGTATGCCGATTTACCACCGTGCGCCACCTGCCTTGATTTTCACCTTGCCCCGTGTTATATTTCCCCCATGACCATCGAGCGGACTATTGATATTTTGCCCAGCCGCCGTCTCGAAATGGATTTGCCGCTTGATCTGCCGGTTGGCAGGGCAAAAATGGCGATTACCATTACCCCGGAGGCCGAACGAAAAACCGGCGAGGAAAGAAAAACCGCCTTTGGTTGCCTTCGCGAATTTGCCAATCCTTCGAAAATTCCAGGCGAAAAAGGGGCCTGGGCTCGCGCCGCCATCGAAAAACATGCAAAAAATTGACACCAATATTTTCCTTCGCTATGTCCTGGACGATCATGCGGAGCTGTCGCCCAAGGCAAAGAAGATTATTGACGGGAATATCGTGGAAGTGCCTATCGAAGTCCTTTGCGAAGTGACTTATGTCTTGACCGGATACTACGAAATTGACCGGAAAAGCGTCGGTACCAGGTTGAAACGTTTTTTTGAACAGACCAAATGCACCTTGCCCAATCGGGAAGCCGTTCTGCTGGGTCTTGAGTATTGCGGATATCGAAGCCGGCAAAAACACTACGGCGCACGAGTTGATTGGGGCCAGGGATGATTAAGCAATGACACGACGAGGCATGGAACTAGTATGTCAAATGGCAAACCGAAGACAAAAAGACGTTAAAACGAATCAATAATCGCCCAATGCGGCGGCCATTATGACGAATGATACACCGCTTTAGTCCTTTCCCTGGGCGGCGCGCCACCGTCGCTTATTCCCTGCCGTAACCAGCGGGAATTGGCACTGGCCAACCTCTTGATTGGGGCTAGAAATTATGACTGCTACCCTTGCGTGAACCTAATTTTCACGAAACTGGTTAAAAACGCTTAGAACGGCTTTTAAATTTTCGTCCGCATAACGCTGCAAAATGCCCTTTTCCGTGTCCGTCAAAAGCGCGTCCGCCTTAAAAAGCTCGTAGGGTTCAATGTTCAGGACGGAAGCCAGTTTTACCAGTGTATTCGGTGAAACCCACGCCTTAGAACGTTCTATATCACTTAT
>WQRP01000047.1 GCA_009786675.1 Treponema sp.
GTCTGCACCGCCGTTGGCATCAGCGTTCCCAACTTTTTCCTGGGGATACTGTTCATCTGGATTTTCGGGATCGGCCTTCGCCTTTTTAACGTGGGCGTGTACGTCGATTACCGCGTCGATTTCGCCGGCTTTATCCGCAGCCTGTTTTTCCCCGCGCTGGCGATTGCCGTGCCCAACGCCGCGATGCTCGCGAAGTTCCTGCGATCGTCGCTTTTCAAGGAACAGCGCGCCGACTATTTCCGGACGGCGCGGAGCAAGGGCGCGAGCTTTCCCTTCGCGCTTCGTCGCCACGCGCTCAGAAACGCCCTTGTGCCCTCGGTCACGATGATGGGAATGATCATTGCGGAAACCTTTTCCGGTTCAATCATTATCGAGCAGGTTTTCGCGGTGCCCGGGCTGGGACGGCTTTTGATCGCGGCGATTACCTCGCGGGATTACCCGGTGATACAGACGCTTGTCGTGTTAATCGCGTTTGTCGTTATCGTTGCCAACACCATGGTGGACATCGCGATTCAGGTTATCGATCCCAGGATAAAACTGGAAAGGAACGGGCGACGATGAACGGCGAGCTAAAGGCGGGCCTAGTCCTGACGATCCCGGTTCTCCTGCTGGTGGTCGCCAGTTTCCTGGGCATCCCGGGTGGCTACAACGAGATGCATCCGGAAAGGAGTTTCCTGTCCCCCGGCCTGGAGCATCCGATGGGGACGGACAAATTTGGCAGGGACATTCTTAGCCGGGTAATCGCAGGAAGCCGGCACACCATAACCCTGGCTCTGTTCACGGTCGCCGGGGCCGTGGTGCTGGGAAGCGCGTTGGGGCTTTTGGCCGGGTACTCCGGGGGAATCCGCGACGAGATTGTCATGCGGCTGATGGACGCGATTAGTTCCTTTCCGGGGATCCTGTTCGCGCTGGTGATGATCGCGCTTATGGGGAACAGCCAGTTCACGCTTTTCGTCGCGCTGCTGGTTCTTTTCGTCCCAAGCTTTACCCGCATAATGCGAAGCGGCGCGTTGCAGTACAAAAACGCCGACTTCGTTCTTGCCGAACGCCTTTTGGGCGCAAGCCACGCCAGGATTGTCTTCGTGCACATCCTGCCGAACATTTCGCACTCCCTGCTTTCTGCCTCGGCGCTGGGGCTTTCCAACGCGATACTCGCGGAGTCCGCGATGAGCTATCTTGGCCTGAGCATTCAGCCACCGGATCCAAGCTGGGGAAGGATGCTTTCCGAGTCGCAGATTTATCTGTTCAGGGCTCCGTGGTGCGCCGTCGCGCCGGGCCTGTGCATCATGCTTACGGTTGTCGGGTTTCACTGTCTTGGCAACGGCCTTCGCAGGAAGTTTGGGGAGTAGCATGGCGGCGCAAAAATCGTTGCAACCATTGCTGGAGGTACGAAACCTTTCCCTGGGGATCAGGCGAAAGTCCGGGCATCTTCCAATTATTGACGGAACCACTTTCAAGATTGACGCCGGGGAAATCGTCGCGCTCGTGGGCGAATCCGGTTGCGGCAAGACCCTTACCTCCCTTTCGGTTTCGCGCCTGCTTCCACAGGTGGCGGAAATCACCGGCGGCGAGATACTTTTTCACGGCGGCAACGGAGGNGAGGCCGTGGATCTGTGTTCCCTGGACGAAAAGGCGCTGTGCCGAATTCGTGGAAAGGAAATTGCCATGGTTTTCCAGGAGCCAAGGCAATCCCTTAACCCGCTTATGAGGATCGGCGCGCAGATTGCCGAAACCCCGGAGCTTCACTTCGGCAGGCGTTCTGGCGGTTCCATGCGGCCGTTTGAGCTTCTGCAAAGGCTTAACTTTCCCGATCCGGACAGAATCCTTGCCGCGTACCCGCACCAGCTTTCCGGCGGGATGTGCCAGCGGGTGATGATCGCCATCGCCACAATCTGCCGCCCCAGGCTGCTTGTCGCCGACGAGCCCACAAGCTCCCTGGACACGGAAAACCAGGACAACATAATCGAGTTGCTTGGGCGGATCAACCGGGAATTCGGCACGGCGGTTCTTTTCGTGTCGCACGACCTTTCCCTGGCGCGGCGTTTCTGCACCCGCACCCTGGTGATGCGCCACGGAAAAATCATAGACGAGGGGCCAAGCGATTCCCTGTTCTCCACGCCGACCCATCCCTACACCGGGGAACTCGTCGCCGCGATTCCCCGGGCGGAAAACCGTCCGGGGCTCGGTTCCTGGCACCCCCCCGGCCGGGCAGCGCCCCCGTTCCTTGTAACCCGGGGACTCTCGAACGCCTACGTAAGCCGGAGTTTCGGCCTGTTCGGGAAAAGGGAGGTAAAGCCTGTTCTTAGGAACGTGAACCTGGAAATCGCCGCCGGGGAAATCTTCGGGCTTTCCGGGGAGTCCGGCGGCGGCAAGAGCACGCTTGCCCGGTGCGTCCTGGGGCTTATCGACTACGACGGCGAGATCCTGGTTGACGGGAGGTCGCGGCGAAACGTGCCCCGGGGAACCCCCGGCCGCCGGCGGAAGCCCGGGGATCTGGTGCAGATGGTGTTCCAGGAACCGGGCGCCTCGCTGAACCCGACAAAAAGGATCGGCTGGCTCCTGGAGGAGCCGCTTGTCATACACGGCCGAGGCGCCGGCTCGTCCGGGGAACGCGCCCGCATGGTGGACGAGATGCTCGCGCTTGTCGGCCTGGAGCCGTTCCACAAGGCGCGCCGCGCGCACGAGCTTTCCGGCGGGCAGAAGCAGCGGGCCTGCATCGGCCGCGCCCTAATGCTAAGGCCGAAGATGCTGATCGCCGACGAGGCAATCAGCTCGCTGGACGTTTTTTCCGGGGCGCAGATACTGGAGCTTTTCCGCGACCTGCGCAAGCGGCTCGGGCTGACGATACTGTTTATCTCGCACAACAGGGACGCGACGGAGCACCTTTGCGATCGCGTCGCGGTAATGCGAAACGGCGTGCTTGGACAGGCGTAGGGTTTGATCCCTTACCTTACGCAGGACGTAACAGGCCAAGGGACACGTCAACCGAGAGCTACTATTGTCAGACGGTTTTTAGCCAGAATCGCAATGCCTTACATAGCCAAAAAANCCCCCGCCGGTTCGAAACCTGCGGGGGCGTCTCTAGGCTAGTTTATTCGCGTGAATAAACCGGCAGTTTTCCTTAGAACCAGAGGCGAAGACCTATCTCAAACCCGAAGAAACCGCCAGAAGGGAAATGTATTCCGCCGCCACCTCCCGTGTACATATGTAACCCTATCTGGGGGGCTACATTAAGAAAAATTTCCAGAAGATCTATCGGCTGAATGGTTAGGCCAATGGGAAGTCGTGCACCGAAACCAATGGCCGCATTATCCCCGAACGAGAAATTGCCATAAAGGCCAAATCCCAAAAACCAGCCCAAGAAATCCCCAACTAGGTACGATCCCAGAAAGTAATAATCNCCCTGAAGACCCAGCCGTAAATTTTCGCCGCCAAGGCCAAGGCGGATACCCCAAAAAACAGGCACACCTGGTACATGTAGGGACAAAGCAACGTTGTTATTGAGTCCACCATCAACAGACCCTCCCCAAAGAGCACCAATCCCAAAGCCATTAGGATGGACAGGACTTGCAAACGCCGTACCTGCTGCCAAAACTGCCGCAAGGGCAATACCAATCACCGCTTTCTTCATTCTCGTTCCTCCATAAAAAATAAAAATNCCTCGGTTTGTTTTTTTGGTTTGAGGTACTTTCGCCTGCACAAATACTAGCCCAATTCTGAAAAATAATCAAGGCGTTCCGCAAAAAATCCAGCAATTCGAAGCTTCACTTGCACATGGCGCGGATCACTGTTCTAGCGGCGCGGTTTCGGTTCCAACAAGCCTTCGTTTGTAGGGCATTTCACCGTTCCAATCCTTCGCCGGGTGTATCCAAAACAGGCCATCAGAGGGGGGAACGCGGCTTAATTTTTCGGCTCCATTCGGGGGACTGTCAGGTAGTTCAATGGCTCCTTTGGGAAAGGCTGGTAATGGTCTCTGTGTCAAGCCCGGTAATTTTGCGAACAAGATCTATCGGCATACCTTCAGCCAGGGCATTCACGGCGACGGTTTCCACGCCCCTTTCCATGCCTTTCTCAATGCCTTTTTCCACGCCTTTCTCAAAACCCTCTTCCCTCTCGACTTCCAGTGCCGTCTCCATGTCCCACTCGTTTGCAAGCATGTTAATCTCCTCCTGACTCATCTTTTCCCAGAACGTCTTCAGCAGATCGGCGTCCTTGCAGTCGCGGATTGCCTGCCTGATCGCGTTAAGCGTTATTCCCATGCGATCCGAGCCCTCGTTCCGCGCCGCGAGCTCCTTCTCGTGCAGCCTTGCACGGGAAACGAAATAAGCGTAGCCTTTCAGCTCCTTACATGCTTCCAGTATACTACGATTTCGGCCGTCGTTCACGTTGTAAACGTCGATTTCCAGTTCCAGGGCCGCACCGTCGAAGCCGGCGACCGGCTCGTAAGAATCGGACAGGCGCATTTTTTTGTGATCCGGAAACGCCGAGGAGCCGTTGAAAAAGACGATAAACCGCGGCCGGGGGTGCCTGACCAACGTTTTTCTGTACACCGTTCTTTTGTCCGTGACGCCGTTCTCGAACAGGCGGCACACGTACTGGAGCATTCGGTACGGCATATTCTCGTTGATTGTCGATTGGTGTTCCACTATGACGACCAGGCTCCGGTTCACCAGGAACGAAAGATCGTTCTTTCGGGGCGTCCAAAGGGTCTCGTCCAGGGTGTTCATTACGACCTCGGTGTCCTTCATGCCGAGATCCGTGCCGTGCACCGCGTTGTACAGAGCCAGGGCCGATTTTTCGTTGCCAAAAATCGATCTGAAAAGGCTGTCTTTGTAGGCCATATGTTACCGTTTTGGCGCGGCGTGAAAAGCGAACCCACAAAACCCCTACAACCAGGGTTTGCGAGACAGGTTTTATAAACGCGAAACCGTTCCGCCCGGGGAACCCCTACGCCAAAGACACCGCCACGGGCGCGGACGAGGCCGTGATCGTGTCCACGGGAACGACCGACACCAGCTTGCGGCCACGGCGATTGTGGAACGTTACCGTGCCGGCGGCCTTGGCAAAAAGGGTATAGTCCCTGCCGCAGCCAACGTTTGTCCCCGGGTGAATCTTCGTGCCCCGCTGGCGGGCGATAATCGAGCCGGCCTTTACGAACGAGCCCCCCGACGCCTTAATACCAAGATACTTGGGATTGGAATCCCGTCCGTTTTTAGCGCCGCTTCCGCCGCGTTTCCTAGCCATTTTAAGTCCTCCGTATCGATAAACTACAATGTTCCGGGTATTCCTCGGCTACGGACGCAAGGCCCTCCAACAGAAACACCCCGGCGGCGAAAAGGAATTCCCTTCCCCCCGCCGTATAATCGGCCTCCAAAAACAGGAAGCCTGGCTCCGGCGCGTCGCACCGAACCGTTATCCCGTCCCTTCCGGAAAGGGTCCGAACCGCGGTCCGCATCAGAACCGAGACGGCGGCGCAGACAACGTCGCTCCCCGTAGACCCCGCCCCGGCATGGCCGGAAGCGCCACAGGTCCGCAAGGTCCCGCTTTCGTCCAGAACCGCCTTGATTTCGATCACTTGCCGGCAATTCCCGCGTTCTTAGGCGGTAATCTCCCCGATTTTAATCATCGAAAACTGCTGCCGATGCCCCTTTTTGCGGCGATAGTCCTTCTTGGGCTTGTACTTGAAAACGATGATCTTGGCGTCCCTGCCGTGGGATTCCACCGTCGCGCTTACCTTCGCGCCCTTCACGTAGGGACTCCCCACCGTTACCGTGTCGCCGGACGTCAGCAGAACGGTTTCGATATCCAGCGCCGTCCCAGGCTCCGCGTCGATTTTATCAACCTTTAGCAGGGTACCAGCCTCGGCCCTGTACTGTTTTCCCTTAAACTCAATCAAAGCGTACATTACGAGTTTCTCCGTTTCATTCCGCGCGCCCGCATGGGGCGCAAGTATACCAATTTATACTCCGAAACGGGGGAAAGAGTCAATATCCGGGCAAGCGGACTTGCCCGAAAACCGCCTGGTTCCCGGGCAGGCCCGGCCCTGCCTAGAATGTCACCGACGCGGGAGCCGCCAGGCTTTCCTCGTAAACCTCCTCCTCAAGGTACCTCTGTTCCGGGGCGTCGATCTCGTTGCCAGCGGAGGCGGAGATGACGGCGGCGGAGATGCCGCTGCCCGCAATGGCGCTCGCGTGCATCTCCATGGCGGAATACTGCCTAAAGTCGGGGCGGAATTCGACGTGCTCCGCGACGATGCGGATCTTGGAGCGGCTTTTGCCCTCGCCGTCCGTCCACCTGTCCTGTTTCAGGCGGCCGACCACCCGTACCCCGCGCCCTTTCTTTCCCTGGCTGTTGCAGGCCTCGGCGATCCTGGTCCAGGCCTCGATGTCGAAGAAGGAAACCTCCTCCTCGACCCCGGCATCCTGCCTCAGGTAACGGTTGGAGGCCAGGCTGAAAGTACAGACTGGCGTTCCCTTGGGCGTCGTGCGGTAAAGCGGATCCCGCACCATGTTCCCCTCGATTAGGACACTGTTGAGATTGTTCATAATTTGCCTCCATAATGGCGTGAATTCGGCGGCACAAGACCGCCGCATACAGACAAAGTGCAGCCTGGATACAACGAACGCAGTCAGCAAATTGTACGTATACCCTTATATAAGGCGGGGAATACAATGGCGCTTTAGTCCGGGCGCGTTTTTTTTCGGATTTCGGCGATCCTACGGGTACCTCTTCTTAAACCCCTCCACCCGTGCCGAGGCCGTCACGCTCATCGGGGATCGATCCCCGCGGGCCAGGTACTGGTACCCTATGCCGGCGATCATCGCGCCGTTGTCGCCGCAGAACTCCGGGGGGGGGAAAACGCCGCGCAGGTTCCGCCGTTCGGCCAGGCGTTCCCTTAGGCGCGAGTTCGCCGCGACGCCGCCGCCCGCGACGACCGTCGAAAGGCCGGAATCATCGGCGGCGTTGAACAGGGCCCTCAGAAGAATCTCGACGGCGGTTTTCTGGAAGGACGCGGCTATGTCCTCGGGCCTGGGTTCGCCGTGGTTTTCCGCGTCCTTTTTTACGCGGAACTGCCCAAGCTGGTTTATCACCGCGTTTTTCAGGCCGGAGTACGAAACGTCGTGGCGGTGCTCGCCCTTGTGCAGGCTGGGCATGGGGAAACGGAACGCCCCGTCGTCCCCCTCCCTGGCCAGGCGGTCGATTACCGCTCCCCCCGGATAGCCCAGGTTATAGTGCTTGGCGACCTTGTCGAAGGCCTCGCCCACCGCGTCGTCTATGGTGGTGCCAAGCACGGTTATG
Source organism: Treponema sp. (assembly GCA_009786675.1). The sequence continues at coordinate 7,300 of WQRP01000047.1, forward strand.
TCGTCGAACCCGTCCGCCCGGCAGATTATCGTGTGCCCCCCGGAAACCAAAAGCCCCAGGAAAGGGTACTCCGGGGGCGGGTCCTCGTCCGGGCTTTCCGCCTTGCGCAGCCGCGACGCGTAAAGATGGGCCTTCATGTGGTCGACGGCGACAAGCGGGATCCCCCTGGCCCAGGCGAAGGCCTTCGCGAAGGACAGGCCGACGATCAGCGATCCCAAAAGCCCCGGGCGGCTGGTGACGGCGACCGCGCCAAGATCCCCCGGCCCGATTCCGGCCTTGTCCAGGGCCTCCCTTACCACGGCGTAAATCCACTCGGTGTGCTTGCGGCTGGCGATCTCCGGAACCACCCCGTTGAACGGCGCGTGAAAGGGAATCTGCGTGGCCACGACGTTCGACAGCACGTTTCTGCCGTCCTCCACCACGGCGGCGGCGCATTCGTCGCAGGATGTCTCGATGCCTAGAACCTTCATGTTGCGCCCCAGTATTGCATATATCGCGCCTTTGTTCCATTGTGGTTAGATGATAGACATCCGCAGCGACACCGTCACCGTCCCAACCCAGGCGATGCGCCGGGCAATGGCCAGGGCCGAGGTCGGGGACGACGTGTACGGCGACGACCCGACCGTGAACAGGCTGGAGGTCCTGGGCGCGCAGATGCTTGGCAAGGAGTCCGCGCTTTTCGTGCCCTCCGGAACCTTCGGGAACCAACTGGCCCTGTTCACCTGGTGCCCCCGGGGAACCGAGGTAATCCTGGGCGAGGACTGCCACATAATCGCGCACGAGGCCGGGGCCGCGTCGGTCATCCCGGGGATCCAGGTTCGCTGCATCCCGGATCCCGGCGGCGTCATGGATCCCGGGGAGGTCGCGAAACGGCTGCGGAAGCAGGATCTTCACTCGCCGGCCACGTCCCTGGTGTGCCTGGAAAACGCCCATTCCCTGGGAAAGGCCGTCCCCCTGGAAAGCATGGACGCGGTGCGTAGGATCGCCGGCGAATGGGGGCTGCCGGTACACCTGGACGGGGCCCGTATCTTCAACGCCGCCGCCGTGCTGGGCTGCGGCGCGGACGAGATAGCGGCCAGGGCGGATTCGGTCATGGTCTGCCTTTCCAAGGGCCTGTGCGCCCCCGTCGGATCCCTGCTTGCCGGGCCGAGGGGCTTTATCGACGCGGCCAGGCTAAAGCGGAAGATCATGGGCGGGGGGATGCGGCAGGCGGGGATCCTGGCGGCGGCGGCGATCGTCGCGCTTGGCGAGCACGTCCCGCTTCTGGCCGGGGATCACGACCGGGCAAAAAGGCTCGCCCGGGGACTTTCCCGGATCGAGGGCCTTCGCCTTTGCGCGGATTCCGACATCAACATGGTCTTCTTTAGCCTGTCCCGCCCCCCGGACGCCGGGAAAATCGCCGGGCGCTTTCGCGAGCATGGCATACTGATAAACCCGCCGGAAAACGGCGTGTACAGGTTCGTCACCCACTACTGGATTGGCGACAAGGAAATAGAGACAATCGTCGATGTTTCGCGCCGGGCCTTTGCGCCGGGCGCGTCCGTTTAAGGGGGTTACGGTGAGTTACTATCAGGCAAGGCTGGAAAAAATATGGGACTGGATGGCCGACGAGGACATCTCCCTGGTCATGTTCGAGGACTTCGAGCCCAGGCGCGACACCACCGTGCGCTGGCTTACCGGGCAGCCCGGGGACGCCCTGCTTTTCCTTTCGGTGGACCGCAAAAGCCTTTTGATGCCCTGGGACACGATCATCGCCAAGGTCTACGCCAAGGCGGACATGGTCGTCCCCTACAACGATTTCGACCGCTCGCCCCTAAAGGCGATTCGCGGCGCGGTGGAACGGCTAAATATCCCCTACGGATCGAAGATAGAAATCCCCCCGACGACGCCTTACCCCGTTTTCCTAAACTTCGTGGGGGAGCTTTCCGAATTCGACGTCATCTGCCGGGAAAACAGCACCAGCAATCGCGCGCTGAACCTGCGGATGGTCAAGGACGAGGAGGAAATCGGCATCCTTCGCAAGGCGGCGGACATCACCAACAGGATAATCGACGTCCTGGAAAAAAAGGCGCGCTCCGGGAAAATCAAAACGGAGGCGGACGCCGCGCTGCTTATCGAGGTCGAGTCGCGCAAGCGCGGCTGCGAGGGCACGGGCTTCGAGACCCTGGCCGCCGGGCCGGACAGGAGTTTCGGCATCCACGCCTTTCCCGCCTGGACCGGCGGCCCGTTCGCGACGCAGGGGCTTTCGATCCTGGACTTCGGCCTGCGCTATCGGGGCTACAACACCGACGTTACCCTGACCTTCGTTCGCGATCCCAGCCCCCAGCAGCAAAAAATGGTATCCCTGGTGGAAGCCGCCGCCGAGGTCGCCAAAAGCTCGATTGTCACGGGCAACGACACCCTGTTCACCTGGCTTCTTGTCGAGGAGTTTTTTGCAAAGTCGAAAAAGAAGATGGTGCACGGGCTTGGGCACGGCGTGGGCCTGGACGTGCACGAGGCGCCCTTTTTCAGGAACCGCAACAAGACGATATGGGATTTCGAGCCGGGCATGGTTTTCGCGATAGAGCCCGGCCTGTACGATTCCGTGCACGGCGGCTGCCGCCTGGAAAACGACTTTCTTGTCACGGACGACGGCTTCGATATCCTTACCGAGGCCCGGATAATCCGCCTGTAAGCCGGCTACTGGTATTTGACGGTTATTGCCTGGAAGCGATCCTGGATGGCCACCAGCGCGTCCACGACAAGGGGATCGAACTGCGTGCCCCTGGCTTCGACGATCATGTTGACCGCCTCGCTGCAGGGCATGGCCGGCTTGTAAACCCGCACCGAGACCAGGGCGTCGTAGACGTCGGACGCCGCCGCCAGCCGCGCCACGAGCGGGATGTCGGTTCCCGCGAGCTGTCGCGGATAGCCCCTGCCGTCCCACCGTTCATGGTGGGCATAGCATATGTCCTCGCAGTGCTTAAGGTACATCGAGGATCCGATGTCCCCCAGCTCCCCTATTATCTGGGCCCCCCGCGTGGTGTGGGTCTTCATTATCTCGTACTCGTCCGGATCCAGGCGCCCGGGCTTAAGCAGTATGCGATCCGGAATGGAAATCTTGCCGATGTCGTGCAGGGCCATGGATTTCATGATCGTGTCCGGCTGAAGCTCGATCAGATCCCCGGCGTATGCCGAGCCGCTTTCGATAAGGTGCTCGCATAGGGCCTGGACGTACAACTGCGTCCGCCTGACGTGCTCCCCCGACTCTAGGTTGCGGTATTCAATGGCGTTGGCCAGGCCCTGCAGGGCGTTGTCCAGGGTCTTGGTCGCCTCGGCGGTTTTTTCCTCGACCATTTTTTCCAGGTTGTCGCTGTAGTTTTTCAGGGCGATCTGGTTGCGCACCCGCAGCTTGACAATCTCCGGCAGGAAGGGCTTGTTTATAAAGTCCACCGCGCCGGCGGCCAGCAGCTCGCTTTCGGAATCGTTTTCCGCCGTTATAAAGATCGCCGGGATTCGCCCGAGCCTCGCGTCCGCCTTCATTTCCTCGAACATTTCGCGGCCGTTCATCTCCGGCATGACCACGTCCAGAAGAACCAGCTTGGGAAGCACCTTCGCGGAGCGGAGCGCCTCCAGCCCTTGCCTGCCGTTGCTCGCCGCGAGCACCCCGTAGTCGTCGCGAAGGATTTCCTCGAGGATCATGATATTTATCTCAACGTCGTCGACGATGAGGATCGTAGGTTTATTGTCCATGTTCAGCGATAACCCTGTCTATTTCCTGTAATGTCGTGCCAAAAGCGGCCTTAACCGCCCCCATCCGGTCCGCGTCCAAAACCCCTTCCTTTCCCCTGGCTTCCAGCGCCAGGCAGGCCGAGGCCAGTTCCGACAGGGACAGGTTGGCGGCGATGCCCTTTAGCGTGTGGACCTCGCTCATTGTTTCCGGCAGGTTACCGGCCGAAAAAGCGACCTCCAGAGGATCCAGTTTGGTGCCTTCCTTGAATTTGGTGAGTAGCTTGGTATACAGCTTGGGATTGTTCATCATCCGCTTTAAGCCTTCGGGAAAATTCACATACACCGCGTCGTCTGGCATGAAAACCTCCAGTTTACCCTTAGGAACCATTATAGTTTCCTGCCCCAAAATTAGCAAGTGCGCGTCCGGGAACTTTTTTCTTGACAATCCGGGGATCCCGTAGGATGATGGTCTTTAGGAAAAATACCAGCATCAACAACTGAAAGCGGCGCGGCTGTTTTCGAAAAGGAGTCTCTGTGAGTCACGCAACCGACAAGATTAGAAACGTAGCGATTGCCGGGCACGGAT
>WQRP01000048.1 GCA_009786675.1 Treponema sp.
CAGGGTCTCGGCGTACATCTTGCCCCAGTAGAACAGGCTGCGGCGGTCCATGTTCTTTTTGTCGCGGACCTGCACCTCGATGTTCACCCGGCTTCCGTCGGCAAGAACCGCCCTAACGTCCAGCGAGCATGACTTGCCGCCGATTACGTCCTTGGTGTAGATTTTCTTGTCGAGGATATCTACCGTCTCGACGGATTTTCTTCCCGAGGATCCCAGCACCGCGTTCAGGAATCCGATAAGCTGCGGCTCGTCGCCTTTTTCCCCCATCGTCTTGTAGAACAGGAAGTCGTTGAGCGGGCTGAACCTTCGTAAGGACTTGTTTTTCTTGTTTGTTTTCATGCCCTTATTAGGGCGAGAACTCGCGCCTTGCTTGGGTTTTCGCGGGCTTGCTTGGAAAAAACGCCAAGCCGAGCGGCGTGAAAAGTGCGGCGTCGAATATTCGCGTTACGGTAGCAAACCGGGCAGCCAGGTCGAAAACCAGGGGATGTACGCGACAAGCATCAGCACGGCAATCCTCACCACGAAAAACGGCATAACGTAGCGGCAGATGTGCATGAAGGGCTTCCCGAACCGGGAGCTCGCAAGAAACAGGTTTATGCCGACCGGCGGGGTAAGGAAGCCGGCCTCCAGGTTCAGGATAAAGATTATCCCCAGGTGCAGGGGGTCTATCCCGTAGACGTAGCCCAGCGGCACGACCAGGGGGAGCAGGACCAGTATCGCCGAGAACATGTCCACCACGCAGCCAACCAGCAGCAGGGCAAGGTTCAGCAGCAGAAGGAAGACAAGCCTGGAGTGGACGGTGTCCTCCATCCAGAAGGCGAAGCTTTCGGGAATCCCGGAAAAGACAAAGGCGTGGGAAAGGCCGCTGGCCATCGCCAGGATTGCCAGGACCCCGCCGACCACCGGAACCGCCTTCGCGAAAACCCCGGGGATCCGGCGGAAGGCGATGTCCCTTTTGACAAGAACCTCGACGACCACGACGTAAACGACCGAAACCGCGCTAACCTCCAAAAGCGTAAGCCGCCCGGTAAAAAAGCCGGCGACCAGGACGGCGGGCAGAAGGAGCTCCAGAAACGATTCCCTTAGGGAACCAAGCGCCTCCCTGACCCCGGACGCCGGGGTTTCCGATCCGGCGGGCTCCCCAAGGATGGGGATTCCGCCGGGCACCCTGGACCTGGACGACAGGACCATCCCGGTTATAACCATGGCAAGAACCAGGATCGTGCCGGGGATAATGGCCCCGGCAAAGTAATGGATGACGGTGTACTCCACGGGCACTTCCATAAAGTGCAGAATCATGTTGCTGGTGCTGGCGACAAGTATGATCGCCAGGCTTGGCGGGAACATGACGCCCGTGCCCCCGACGGCGGTAAGCAGGCCTATCGAGGTGCGCTCGGAGTACCCGTTCCTTCTAAAGATGGTGTAAAGGATTCCGCCCAGGGCCAGAATCGTCACCCCGGAGGCCCCGGTAAACGACGAGAAAAAGGCGCTGATCAGCACGGCGACTATGACGATCCCCCCGGGCAGCCAGCTAAAGAATGCCCGGAAGGTCCGCACCAGCCTTTCCCCGGCCCTGCTCTCCGAAAGGAAGAACCCGGTAAGCGTGAACAGGGGAATGGCGACAAGGTCGGGCCGGGTAAGCGTGTCAAATACCGGGATGTGGAAGGCCTCCGGCTCCTGCCCGGCCGACATAAGCATGATCGAGGCTATGCCGCCGATCGCCGCCAGAATCGGCATCCCGGAAAGGGCGGCAAGCACCAGCAGGAGAATCGCCGGAACCTGAAGGACGGCGGCCAGGTCGTACAGGCCGTTCACCCAGGAGTAAAAGGGCTCCGGCACGTCGAAGAACCAGACCAGCTTCGCGATCGCGGGCAGGGCGGCGGCCGTCCCGAGCAGCATCACCGCAAAGGCCACGATCCGCTGCCGCCGGTTGCATAGGCCAAGGGAAAAGCGGGCGGCCATGACGATGTAGCCGAGCGGCATGGCAAGGGCAAAAACCCAGACCGGCACGAGGCCCACGGTCCTGCCCGAAAGGCCGAACCTGATGTACGGAAGCGTGTTCCAGGCAAGAACGGTAAGCAGGAAAACGACGAACAGGATCCCGACGAATTCCAGCACTCTTTTCAGCGCGGTGTTTTTTACGTAGTGGACAAGCCCAATCGCGATATGCCCCCCGGACTTAGTGGTAAGCATGGCGGCGAAAAAAACCAGCACCAGAAAGAAATGGGTCATAAGCCCGCGGGAGTGCGGGATGGGTATGTTGAACTGGCGGAGTACAAGCTCGGCGAAGGGTATCAGCGCCAGAAGCGCCAGGGAGGCGAAGCAAACCCCCTTCTCGATCCACGAAACCACGGCCAAAGGTAATTTTGTTGTCGCAAGGGGCTCCGCGGACATCCCTACTGCCCGTTTCTAGACCTTTCCAGTATCACGTTGATTCTGTCGTGCATTCCCCGGTCAAAGGTCTGCCCCAGAAGCGGCGGCATCGCCCTTTCGACCTCGTCCTGCCACAGCTCGCGCTGCCGGGCGTTCGGGACGTTCACGCTAAGGCCGTCCCTCTGCATCATGGTCACGGCGTTGGCGACGGTCCTGGGCATGGACGAGTCGAATTCCGACGCGATCCGCCGGGTAACGTCCATCATTGCCCGCTGCCTTTCCGGCCCCAGCCTGTCCCAGGTAACGCGGTTAAGGACTATGCCGCCCATGAACGGGGCGATAGGCATGTCCAGCATGTGGCCAAGGTTCCTGTGCAGCCCCATGGGGGCAATCGCCGCCGGGCTCTGGTAAATGGCGTTGATCGTGCCGCTGGCAAGCATGGTCCCCATGTTGGCGACCTCGGTTTCCACAAGGGTAAAGCCCATGCTCCGGAACACCGAGTTCATGTTCTCCGACTCGGTGTTGGTGGCCATCCTCATCCTGCGAAGGTCGTTGGGCTCAAGAATCTGGTCCCTGGAGAATATGTTTACCCAGCCGGCCTTCGACCAGGCTAGCACGATGAAATTGGTGCCGACCGTCTTTTCCTCCAGGACCGGCAGGACGTCGTACAGGACCAGGTTCAGCTCGGCGTCGTCCCTGATCTTGAAGGGGACGCTCAGGCTCATGATCTCCGGGACGATTTCGGCAAGGCCGAAAGAGGTAAAAAGCGCGGCCTGGACGTTGTTCGTGGAAAGGGAGGAAAGCATCCTGGGCTCGCCGCCCTCCAGCCCGTCGTGTATGACGCGGGTCCGTACCGTGTTGTTCGTGACCCTGGCCCACTCACCCGCGATGCGATCCAGGGTCCTGCCCCAGTCGGAATTCCTGGGAAGGGGCGAGGCCACCCGTATCTCGATGACGTCGCCGCCGGCCCTGCCGCCCCGCTGGGCAAAAACCATGCCCGGAGCCGCCAAAAGAAAAACCAAAACCGCGGAAAAAACCGCCGCACTTTTTTTCATACCGTCCTCCTCACAACTTCAAGGCTAGGAAACCCCCGGAAATCGGCGGCTTCCCTGGCCACATTCTACAGATATTGCCCATTTCGATCAATGCCAGCCAAAAAATCAATCGTAAGGGAAAGGAAGAAAGGCGAAAAAATTATGGGCATTGTCCAATAGCCAACGCGCGGTCCTTTGGTCAAGAACCGTCACCAGCCTTGTGGCGACGTTGTCGTCCGGGTTTATGGCCAGGACGCTAAGCAGGCGTTCCTGGAAGGTGTCAAAATCCTGCTCCGGCACGCTTAGCGACCTGGCGTAAGAAATCAGCGCCCCGGTGGAGTTCCCCCCGGTCGCCTCCATCGCCCGCCCGAAGTGGTAGCGCGCCCGTTCCCTGTCCCCGCCCAGCATCTCCGGCAGCGAGGCGAAATACAGAACCAGAAATTCGTCCAGGCCGCTAAAGCCCGGGTCAAGCTCGAAGGCCCTTTCGATCATCACGTGCCACACGGGTATGTTGGCGGCCAGGTCGAAGTCGAACACGTCCACCGAGTACGCCGCAAGGCCGCTGGCCACCGCCCAGTACAGGAACGGCACGTCCTGCCGCCGGAACCTCCGCGCGAAGTTCCGCATTGCGTCCTCGCTTTCGGCGGCGGCGGCGAATCCCCGGTGCCTCTGTTCCAGCGCGTCAAGCAGGATCCGGTGGCCGCGCAGGTAAAGCTGCTTCGCCCGGGCCAGGGCCTCCTCCCGCTCCTGCCACTCGTAGACGGGGAGCCTGTCGGCCGGGCCGTGGACGAAGGCGTTGGCGTACATGACGAACAGCGATCCGGTGGTAAGCATTAGCCCCTGGTGCCTTGGGGTGGAGTACAGAAGCGCCTCGTACATCTTTATGGCGAAAGGCAGGGCCGCCCCCACCAGTTCCGGATCGGAATCGCCGGTAAAGACCGTGGACGCGCCGTCGCCGGTAAGGGCGTTCGCCACAAGCGTGTTAATCGAGCAGCCGGTCCAGGCCGCCGGCAGCAGGGCCGCGAGAACCAGCGCGGGGAGCCGTTTGCGCATCATCGCCGCCCCCCTAGTCCCCGATAACCTTGCGGATATCCAGCCTTATCGCGTCCAGCTTGCGGGCGGCCTCGGCCTTGGCGGCGTCCAGCCCCCCGGATCCGACCTCGGCACAGCAGGATGCGTAAAACTTGATCTTGGGCTCGGTTCCGCTGGGCCTCGCGCTTACCACGGTGCCGTCGGAAAGGAAGAACTGGAGCACGTCGCTGGGGGGCAGGCCGTCCGCGCCCTTCTCCAGATCGCGGACCCTGGACACGGCGATGCCGCCCAGGGTCGCAGGCGGCGAGGCCCGGTACCCGTCCATGATCCCCTTCATGATCGCCGGGCCCTCCGGACCCTCGAAGTACTTCGAGATGCCGATTTCCTGCCAGAAACCGCAGGAGGCGTACAGATCGTCAAGCCTGTCCAGAAGGCCCTTGCCCCGGCTTCGCCAGTAAAGGGCCATCTCGGCGGTAAGGGCGGCGGCGGAAATGCCGTCCTTGTCGCGGACCTCGGCGGCTATGTTGTAGCCGTAGCTTTCCTCGGTGCCGAACACGAAGGTCCGCGCGTCCGGGTCGCCGGCGGCAAGGCCGTTTTCCCAACGGCGCATCACGTCGGCAATCCATTTAAAGCCGGTAAGGCACTCCAGGCATTCCGCGCCGTAAAGCCCGGAAACCCGCTTCTGCATCCCGGTGGTTACTATCGAGTTGATCATCGCGGCGTTGGCCGGCAGTTTGCCTTGCTCTTTAAGGGAAAGAAAAATGTAGTCCGCCATCAGCACGCCCATCTGGTTCCCGGTTACCAGCGCGTATTCGCCGTTTTTGTCCGGAACCGCGATCCCGAAGCGGTCCGCGTCGGGATCGGTGGCCATTACCACGTCGGCCTTTTCCTGTTTGCCAAGCCTGATCGCCATGTCCAGGGCGGCGGCCTCCTCCGGGTTGGGGAAAGCCACCGTGGGGAAGTCGCCGTCGCCCTCCCGCTGCTCCGGCACGGTGATTACCTTTAGGCCAAGGTCGCCGAGCACCCTCTCGACGTGCATCGCCCCGGTGCCGTGCAGGGGGGTAAACACGATCCTGACCTCCCCGGCTTTTTCCCTTATAAGGTCGGGGCGGAACAGCCGCGACTTGACCATGGCCTGGTACGGCTCGTCAACCTCCCGGTCGATAATCCTGAGCAGCCCTTTGTCCAGGGCCTCCTGTCTTGAAATCTCGCTGATGGCCGTTACCTTGCCCACCTCGTCGATGATTCCCTCGTCGTGCGGGGGGATTACCTGCGAGCCGTCGTTCCAGTACGCCTTGTAGCCGTTGTACTGGGGCGGGTTGTGGCTGGCCGTGACGACTATGCCGGTGTCGCAGCCCAGTTGCCTAATGGCAAAGGAAAGCTCCGGCGTGGGCCTCATGCCCGAAAACAGGAAGGTCTTTATTCCATTGCCCGCGAAGATCAGCGCGGCGGCCTCGGCGAACTCGGCGGAGAAGCGCCGGCTGTCAAAGGCGATCGCGGCGGAAAGCTTTCCGGCGGCGGCCTTCTCGGGAAAGGTCCTGATCAGGTAGCTTGCCAGACCCTGCGTGGCGCTTTTTACGACCAGCGTGTTCATGCGGTTAAAGCCGCCGCCTATCACGCCGCGAAGGCCCCCGGTGCCGAATTCCAGGGCCCGGTAGAACCTGTCCTTAAGCTCGCCGGCTAGCTCGCCGGCCGCCTCCTTCGCCAGGAGCCCCTCGACCTCGCCGCGAAAGCCTGCGTCGCGTTCCCTGGCGATGTAGTCCCTTGCCCGGTCGATAATCTCTGTTCTGTCCATAGAAAGACGGTCCCCCCTTGGTAGAGTCCCACCCATTTGGGGCGGGTGCCTGCCCTGAAAAGGCCGGTGCCCGCCCTTTCCGGACGGGCCGCCCCTTTGGCGCGGGCTTACTCTACTTTAAACCTAGAGACCTCCAAAAGCAAGGCCTTGATGGCCTCCCTGTTCTTTCCGCTCAGATCGTTAATCCGGCCAACCGCCATGTTAATCTGATCCGTGCCCGTGGCCATCTCGCCCATGCCCCCGGATATCTCCTGGGTTACCCGCTCCAGATTCTTGCTCTCGTGAATTACTTCCCTGCTTCCTTCCAACATTTGCCTTGACCCTTCCTTTACCTGCTCGGTTATTTCGCTGACTTGCCCGATGGATCGCAAAACCTGCTTGCTTCCATGCCCCTGCTCTTCCATTGCGTTCAGAATACTGGACTCCTGTTCCGCGACGGTCTTTACCCCGCCGTCTATCGCCTCGAACTTATGCAGCACGTTGTCGGTGGACCGCATAATCTTGTCGATCGAGTTCTTGATCTTCCTAAGCACGTCGCTTATGGTCTTGGACTGGTCGCCGGAGGACTCGGCGAGCTTGCGGATCTCCTCGGCGACCACCGCGAATCCCCGGCCCGCCTCGCCCGCGTGGGCGGCCTCGATTGCCGCGTTCATCGAAAGCAGGTTGGTCTGGCTGGCGATGTTTTCCATTACCGCGTTAATCTCCATAAGGGACTCCGACTCGCGGGAAATCTCCTGTATGTCGGCGGCGACCTCGCCCAGGCCCGTGCGCCCCACTTCCGACGCCTCCTCCAGGTCCCTGACGCTTTCGGCGTTCCTGGCCAGGGTGTTCGTCACCGACTGTATGTTGGCGATCATCTCCTCGATCGCCGCCGAGGACTGGGAGACCGCGTTGGCCTGTTTCTCGACGTGGCCGTTCAGCTTGTTTATGTTATGGGTGACCTGTTCCATGGTGGCGTTGGTCTGGGTGACGCTGGCGCTCTGGCTCATCACGCGGCTTTTGATACTCTGCGTGCTCTCGGCGATCCTGTTAACGGCGGCGGCGGTCTCGGTCATGTTGCCGGCAAGCTCGGTGCCAAGATCCGAAAGGGATACCGCCTGCGACCTGATGCTTATGACCAGGCTCCTTATCCTTTCCAGCGTCATGTTGAAGTAGTGGGCCATCTTGCCCACCTCGTCCCCGCTGGAAACCGCGAGCGATTTTGTCAGGTCGCCCTCGCCCTCGGAAATTTCCTTTAGCATGGCGACGGCGTGGGAAATCGGCCTTATCAGCATGATCCTGCAGCTTAGGATAAGGAACACGACGGCCAGGGCAAGGATAACTATCGAGGTGACGAGCGTCTCCAAAAGCTGGAACCGGATTCCGTCCTCGATAAGGCCGTATATCGTTTCCATTTCGGTGGCGACGGACAAAAGGCCTATAACGTCCCTGCCGTTCGCCGCGAAAATGGGCCGGTAATTGGCGAAGTGCTCGACCCCCAGGATCTCCACCCTGTCATGAAAGCTTTCGCCCATCAGCAACGGCGCGAGCGCGGGGTTGTCGCTTCCCATCCAGGTGCCGACGACCCGGTTCCCCCGCTCGTCGGTGATGCTGGTGCTGATCCTTAGAAAGTCGTCGCCCGACCTGACAAAGATCGTGACCTCGGTGCCAAAGATCCTGGACACCTCGTCGGCGATCCGGAAGTCGCTGGATATGGATCCGCCCCACTCGTCCACTAGCTGGTTGCCGATCAGGCGCAGCCGCCCGTGCACGTGGTCCAGCCTGCTTTCAAGGAACATCACGTAACCGTTAAGGGCCCTTGCCCCCATCGTGAGCGCGGTATCGACGCTGAGTTTCCTCATGCCGTAGATGCCGATGATCTGGGTCACCAAAATTGCCAGCACCACGACGATGGTCGCCAGCCCCACGATTTTTGCCTGCAATCCCATTCTTCCGAGCATGTTTCCCACCGCGAAACTCCTTCCTTTTGGTAACAGAGAATATAACCACGCAAAACCCGGTTTTCAATATCTGCGGGGGGGTTTTTTACACACGGGGGGATTTTGACCCGTTTTTTTCGCAAACTTGACCGCCCGGCGTGCTCGCGTTATAGTACAGAAAGGAGGCCGCTATGGCAGACGCAATGGAACTGCGCGAGGACACGATGCCCATGTTCCGCAGGGAAAACCTTCCCGCCCATGGATATACCTACAAGGACTATTATTCCTGGGGCGAGGACGTGCGCTGCGAGCTGATCGACGGCGTACCGTACATGCTGGGCGCCCCCACCCTGCGCCACCAGATGGTTGCGGGCGGGATATACACCCAGTTAATGATCTGGCTGGAAGGCAAGCCCTGCAGGGCCTTTATCGCGCCCACCGACGTGCGCCTGTTCCACGAGCAGGACGAGTCGGACAGGACCGTCGTCCAGCCGGACGTCCTGGTGGTGTGCGACGAGAGCAAGCTGTCCGACGGCCGGTCATGCAGGGGCGCGCCGGACTTCGTCGTCGAGGTGGTTTCCGAGGGATCTGTAAAAAAGGACTTCGTCATCAAAAAGGACAAGTACGAAAAGGCCGGCGTGCGCGAGTACTGGGCGATTGACGACGAGGAGGTCCGCAAGTACGAGCTGGCGGACGGCCGGTACCGGCAGACCGTTTTCGCCCTTGGAAAGGATCTTTGCGTGGACGTGGGCGTGCTGCCCGGCTGCAGGATAAGCTTTAAGGACGTAGCCGCTTCCCAGTAGGGAAGCGGCTGGTTTCCGGCTACACGGCAAGTTTTTCCTTTTTGGTTACTTTCGTGTTGGAAAGAGCCTTCGCCGCGTTGTCGATTATGCCCGCGAGAGTCTTGCAGGAATCCGTCTTGGAAGCGACGCCAAAGGAAATCCTTACGTCAAGCTGCCGGCCTTTCGCCGCAAAGGGCGCGTCCTTGACCTTCTTCTGAATCTGCTCGGCAAGCTTTACGGCCGTTTGGTACCTGACGTTTGGAAGCGTGATCACGAATTCCTTTTCGCCGTACCTGGCCACCAGGGTGCCCTGCTTCAGGCCGTTGCGGGCGCGCTGGGTCAGTATCTTCAGCGCCTCGTCCCGCACCTCGTTGCCGTGAAGGTCGGTGATCTTCCTTAGGCCGTCTATGCTGAACATGACGAGGTTGAATTCCCGGTTCTCGCCGACGCAGTAGCGAAGTTCCTGTTCCGCGGTTTCCATAAAGTATTCCTTGTTGCGGACTCCCGTAAGATCGTCGGTAAAGGCCTGGGTTTCGGAGTCGTCGGCCTTGTGCATGTTCTCCTTGCTGGTTTCCACCATCCGCCGCGCGGCCTCCTTTACCTTGTGGGTAATCTCGTTCACGCTGCCTATGGCCTGCAGGATTTGCTTGCTTCCGCGGCCCTGTTCCTCCATGGCGTTCAGGATGCTGTCCTCCTGTATCGACACGGTCTTTACCCCGTCCTCTATCGCGTTGAATTTGCCGAGCACCGCGTCCGTCGACTTTGTTATCTTGTCGATGGATCCCTTGATGCTCTTCAGAACTCCGCTGATGGTCTTGGACTGCTTGCTGGACGATTCGGCGAGCTTGCGGATCTCGTCCGCAACCACCGCGAAGCCGCGGCCGGATTCCCCGGCGTGCGCCGCCTCGATTGACGCGTTCATCGAAAGCAGGTTCGTCTGGCTGGCGATGTTCTGCATAACCGCGTTGATTTCCAGAAGGGACTCGGACTCGCGGGCGATACCCTGGATGTCGGCCACGACCTCGCTTAGGCTGTTGTGCCCGGCTATCGAGGATTCCTGCAGTTCCCTGACGTTGTGCGTGTTTTTGGCCAAAGTGTCCGTCACCGACCGAATGTTAGCGATCATTTCCTCGGTTGCCGAGGATGACGTGGTGACGGAACTCGACTGCTCCTCGACATACTCGTTGAACTGCCCCATCATGGCCTGCAGTTTTCCCTGCACGATTCTTTCTTTTTCCCTTTCCCTGTAGTACTCGCGCAGGTCGCGGCTGTAGGCGATGGCGTGGGGCTTGCCGTCCACGTTTATGCGGTGCAGGATTTCCTCGGTGGGAACCAGCGACCCGTCGCTGTGCAGGTACGTCCACTCGTAACGGGCGCTTCCCTCCCTTAGGACTTTCCTAAGCATCTCGGCGCTCTTCTGGCTCGAATCGATGCCGTCCGGCTGCTGCTTCGGCGTGAACCTGTTTAGGTCGGTAACGAACATTTTTTGGTCGGGAATTCCTAACAGGTTTTCGACTTCCTTGTTCACGTCCACCACGTTGCCGTCGGCGTCGTAAATGGCGCAAACCATGGGCGAGGCGTTCAGTATGGCGCTCGTCCTTTCCCTGAACGCGGCCTGCTCCTCCTTCACTATGCGCATGTTTTCATCGTGGGACGTCTTCATGTCGTCGATGCCCTTTTTCAGGTTGTCGCGGATATTTATCAGCTCTTCCTGGATATCCCCGATTTCGTCGACTTCCGTTTTTTGGATGTCGATGGTAAAGTCCATTTTGGACAGGGCGCTCGCGACGTTCTCTATGCCGCGAACCGGCACCAGTATGCTCCTGGTGATAAGGAAGCCCAGCACAAGGAAAACCACCAAACATACCAAGAAAATAATAATAAGAATCATGGTGGCGAGCGATATCAGGCCCTCCAGGTCTTCCATGTGGAAATCCCTAAGTTCCACGTAGCGATCCCGCAGCGCGTTTATCCTGTCCGTGGACTCGACACCCGCTGGGAAGACAACCCTGTAAAGCAGGTTCAGGGCTTCCTCCATGCGGCCTTCCTCCCTTAAGCCCAACGCGATCCCGCCCTGGACGTGAAGGTCGTAATGCGGCTGAAAGATAGCGTCTATAAGGGCAAATACCTGCGGATCGTCAATCATTTGGGGCATTGGGCCCTCTAGCCACCTTCCGTATATGCACGTATGCGGGTTAAGGCCCCCGCCAAAAGGCCGGTCGTACAAAAATGCCCAGGCCAGGTTGTAGCGCCACACATGGTGCGCCTCCACCAGGCTGTTGGCCGTGTCGCTTAGTTCCGTTAGCTGGAAAGCGTCAACCTTTATGTTGGCCACGCGGGTAATGGTGTGGAAGCTTCCCGCACCAATTATCACCGTACACATAAAAATACACAGCAAACCCCCGACAATCCTAGTCCGCAACTTCAACTTCATAAAACAATGTCCTCCTTACGTGTTTCTTTTTTTTATTCGGCACTGCCGATTTTTTGCGACGAATCAAACGCGAAGACCTTGATGCGTGGAGGCGGGGGAGTTTTACGAGTCTTCTGTATTTCAAATATAACCAGAATGGCTTCGACTGTAACTGGGGGGGGG
>WQRP01000049.1 GCA_009786675.1 Treponema sp.
CCCCACAAGGGAAACGCGGGCGTTTTGCCAAACATCCCCGCGAGGCCGCAAGGGCCCCGCAATCGCCCCAACCGGCAAGGCAACCTTGCCTTGGGTCGGTTTCGAAAAAGTACCATTTTCGCCAATTCGTGTCAAGCGTCCGGCTCAAAAAAAAATTTTTTTTTTTGGGCCAGGCTAAAATCACGCGCGGCGGCCACGGTTACAGGCTAGCCGCGCCTGCTCC
Organism: Treponema sp.; assembly: GCA_009786675.1. Next base: position 224 of record WQRP01000049.1, read on the forward strand.
GCAGCTCGACTTCCTTCTGCTCGATGGAATTTCTCACGCCGGCGAGCTCCGTCAGTATGACCCGGACTTCCGGGGTTTCCCTTTCGATGCTGTCCTGGTTCCGTTCGGTGAACGCCTGGAAGGCCACGTTCCCCAGGCGGCCGAGAAGCTTCTGGGCCTGGGTCTCGAGCTGTTTTATTTCCAGCATAAGTACGCCCCGCTCGCCGAGATCCTGGGCCTTCGCCCCGGCCTTCGACGCAAATTCCCTGGACACGGCCATTCCCTGGTCCAGCAGTTCCCTCATTCTCTCGCTAAACGTCATGCCGCCTCTCCTTGCCTCATTTTCGCTCAACCCCAAGGATGGCCAGGTCGTCGTAGCGATAGTCCTCCTTCAGGTTGGTATAGTATATATGGGTACTGTTGCCCTGGTATTCCTCGGCGTAGGCAAGGTAGCTGTGGTACTCGAGAAAATGGGTCCTAAGGAAGGCGTCGATTTCCCTGTCCACCAGCACGCGGTCGCCCTTGGTCAGGCCGGGGCCGCGATAGCACCGGAACATTTTCTCCACGGCGGCCAGCGCTATGATAACCTCCTCCACCCCGCCCCTGCAGCTGGAAAAGTCGAAGTGCAGGAATTCCTCCTTGCCGTCCGGGGTGTGCCATTTGTGGAGCCTGTAGGCGCTGCAGTTCGCCACCGCGTCGATGATTTCCTGTATCCGCCTGGTCCCCAGCTCCTCGCCCCACTGCCCCGCTATGTAGTTGCCGTGCGGTATCCTGTTGGCCCCCGTCGTGCAGGTCGCCCCGTCGAACACCGGCCCCCGGTATCTCCGCCTGGACTCCTCCAGGCCGTCGGTGTACAGAAGCAGGATGTCGCCGTGGTTGAGCGTCAGGGTATGCACCCTGTAGCCGCCGCCCATGGACGCGATTATCTCGTTCCCCAGAATTCCCGCGGCGGGGCTCTCGGGCAGGACGACGGACCTGATCCGCCTCTGGGAGGCGTCGAATATGCGGACGATGTTGTCCCCGGCGTTGCAGAAGTTCATCTCGCCGGTCTCCGAGTCGTATATGCAGAGGGTAAACGCGGCGAAGCGCTTGCTCGCGCCCATCCTCTCGATAAAGCCGTTGATCATGTACACCAGCTCCGCCATGTGCTCCAGCCTGCCCGGATCCCAGGACCAGAAATAGCTGCGGAACATGGTCGATATCTGCATCGTGATCAGGGCCGCTGGGATGCCGGAGCCCGCCACGTCGCATTTTATGATCGCGTAGTACCTGTCGTCGAGGTTCCGGTAGTCGAAGTAGTCGCCGGATATTTCCTCGGCCTCCTCGTAATAGGCGAAGAACACCGTGGTGCCCGTGTCCCTGTGGCTGAAGTCGAACATCTCGCCCTTCCTGTCCGTGTCGAGGGGAAGGAGCTTCCTCTGTATCTTCTTTCCGGCGGAAAGGCTGCTTGCCATCATCGCGTTCTTCGCCAGCCTTTGGGTTATGCCGTTGAACACGTTGCCCAGCGCGGCCACCTCGTCCCGGCCGCCTATCCGGATTTCCAGGCGGGACAGGGCCCTTTCCCCCTTGGTGCCCATGACGAGCCTGGCGTGGGCCAGCAGTTTCCGCAGGCGCATCGCCGCCACCGACGAGTGCACGAGCACGCCCGCGGCGCTGATCGCGAAGGCCGCGAAGGCGACGATAAAGACCCTGGTCCGAATCGTCCCGGCGTGTGGCCCGGCCTGCTCCTCTATCGAGCCGGTGTAGACCCCCATCTCGACGAAGCCAATGACGCGCCCGTCGCCGCTCTGTATCGGCTGGAAGAATGCGAATCGCTTGGCCCTGCGCGGCGTGTGGCGAAAGGGGAACTCCGGCTCGGAAAACGGGCCGGCGGCGGGGTCGAGGCCCGCCCCGACAAGGCGCGGGCCGGCCGGCTCGCGGAGGCGGGAAACCCCGGGCAGCAGCTCGCGGGTGTCTATTTTGGAGAGAATGTCGGGATCGCTGGACGCCCAGACGACGTCCCCCCCGTCCCCGCCGGTCACGGTGACAAACGAAACCTCCGGGACGGCGGCCGTCCACCTGGGGATCAGGGCGAGCCCCTCCAGGTCCCCCTCGGCCAGGTAGGCCCCGGCCGTCTCGGAAAGCACCTCCAGCAGCACGGAGGACCGTCCCCACAGTTCCGTCAGCAGGGTCTCCTTCCTGGCGCCCACCATCATGCGGTACACGGGGATCGACACGACGTAGACCATCACCAGCAGCATCGCCATGGTGGTCACGGCCAGCCTGGAGCCCAGGCCAAGCCCCCGCACCTCCATGTCCACGTCCTCGCGCCCGGATGGCCCGTCGCCCGGGCGGGCGCGGTTCCTCCGTTCCGTGCGCACGGCCACGTACAGGACGATGGCGATAAGAATCGCGAAAAACAGGGCCGTAGCCGTCACGTGGCCTAGCATCTACCGCTTCCCCCTGAACACCCGGTAGTTTATGCCCGGGAAAACGCCGCGCTGGTTCTCAAGGTCGGTCAGCCACTCGGTCGAGATGTGGTTCGAGCTCATCGCGTCGTATATCGTCGTGAAATTCCGCAGGGCGGCCTCGATTCGGGGCCTGGCGAACCCCGAGGATTCCTGCCTGTTCATCATGGCCGTCCAGTCCGACGACTGCGCCAAAAGCAGCTCCCTGGCGGCCTGGTTCAGCGCCCGTTCCCTGACCCAGGAATCCCCGGAAAAACGCTCCGCGAGCTCCACCATGCGCTCGCAGGCGCGGTTAAGGTGGCGGTACACCCAGTCGCCGGGGGATCCGAGCCAGGCCTCGGCGTAGCCGTTGTCGCCGCAGGACGAAAACTCCGGGGTCGAGACCTCGAAGGCGGAGACCGGCTGCCTGCACAGGTACTCCGAGGGGGTCACGAACTGGAGGCTGCCGTAACGCGGGGCGAGCCTGAAAAGGCTTTCCAGGAAATGGGGTCCCTCGTGCCAAAGGCGGCCGAAAACGTCGGCGTCGAGCGCGCAGAGGCTTATCGGCTGCTCCGCCATGTGGCCGGCGGCCTCGGCAAGCTGTTCGCTGCGGTTTTCCAGGAAGGCCCCGGCGTGCCCCTCCGCGGCGGCGCGGGCCTCGGCTGGATCGTAGGGGGCTCCGTCCGGCGTGGCTCGCCAGTACTTGTACCCCGTGTGGCACCTCGCCCCGTTCCGCGCCAGGAACGGCGCGATCGTCGAGGATGGAAGCTCGTGGCCGGCGTCGCGGCCGTTGTCCCGGAAGGGCCCCTCCCTGCGCATCCTCTCGACGTCCGTCACCGCGTTGTGGTCGCGGGAAAGCACGAACAGGCCGTGCGGCGTCCTGACGGGAAAGAAGCTCCCCCGCGAGGGCGGCGGGTCGCCGAAGACGAAGCCGTGGCTGTCCGCGATGGTGAAGCCGAAGCCGTATGACCTGAGGAACGGGTCCAGGTCGCCCGCCCACCCCAGCCCGGGGAGCCAGAATCCCCTCGGGGAGACGCCCATCGCGTAGCGGTAAAACGAGAGCCCCACCTCGACCTGCGCCTGGACCGACTCGGGGAACCCGCACAGGAAGGGCATGAAGGCGTGCGTGGCCGGCGCGGCGAGGATCTCGATTTTCTCCTTCCTGCGGTAGTAGTTGAGCGCGTTCACCACGCTGCCCTCGTAGCGCGTGACGAAGGCGGCGCGGCGGTCGATCGCCCGGTCCAGGCAGCGCCTTACCAGCGCGGATCTTTCGTCCCCGTGCCCAAGGCGCTCGATTTCCCGGACGCCGAAGGAAATCTGGCGGTCCAGGTGGGCGGCGTACTTTTTCATCAGGCGCTCGTCGCACAGCATCTGCCCCAGAATCGGCGACACCGAAAGGCCGAGGCGGAAAGGCACCCGGTCGCCCTCCAGCCTGTCCATTACCTCCAGCAGGGGCAGGTAGGTCTCCGAAATCGTCTCGAAGAACAGGCCCTCCTCCGCCGACTCAAGGGCCAGGCTTTCCTCTTCGGACGGGGGCGGCGCGGCTTCCGCCTGCGAGTCCTTTTTCGGCGGGACGACGTATTCCCTTACGAAGGGAAAATGGGCGTTCAGCACCAGGGAAACGGCATGTTTTGCACCCATGAAGCGCCCCCTAACGGCCCTTGCCCCGGTGGGGACGGTCCACGCTGCGGACCAGCGGGAAGCGCCCGGCCCCCGACAGTTCCGACAGCGGGTTCCCGTAAGCCGACCGCTCGCCCCCCGATGGGGGGGCGGCAAGGCGCGGGAGCCTGAAGGGGCGGGACGCCGCCAGCACGGCTCCTTGCCCGGTGCACAGCTCCACCCTGAAACGGCGCCCGGCGTCGTGGGGAATCCCCAGGTACAGCGAGCGGTCGCCCGCGCCCACGGCCACCGTAAAGGAGGCGGAATCGTCCGCCGACCCCTCAAGCGGGACGATGCGAAGGCAGTGTTCCGGGGAACCCGCGCCGTCGTCCTGCGCCTGCCTTTTTGCCTCCCAGCAGGCGAAAACCCACAGCGGGTCGCGAATAAGGACGTCTATGTACGACACGCCGTACTGATCGGGAAGCTCGCTTAGCTCGCCGGCGAATTCGCCCGCGGGTTCTTCCCCGCCCTCGCCCAGGCCGCCCCACCGGGCCTCCGCCCGCTCGAGCTCAAGCAGCTCGCCTATGATGAAAACCCGCTCCAGGTCCGGGGGAATATCCAGGCCGTTCCTTCCGGCAAGCTCGGCAAGCTCGGCGGTGCTTAGGCTTTCGAGGTAGGGCATCGTGAGGGGACAACTATCCATGCTTACGATATTCTGTGAAAAAAACAGCCTTGTTGTCAAGGCGTGGCCGGGGTTATCCCGGCACGAAAAGGATCTCCGGCTCAAGGCCGAGGCCGGTCGCCGCCATCACCCTGCCGGCGACCTCGTCCGCGAGCGCGCGTATGTCGGAGGCCGTCGCCCCGCCGGTGTTGACGATGATGTTCCCGTGCCAGGGGGCGACCTGCGCCCCGCCGACCCGCAGCCCGCGAAGGCCCAGGTCGCCGATTATTTTCCCCGCCGGCCCGCCGAACGCGGGGTTGTTTTTGAACACCGATCCTGCCGAGGGGAAGCGGAAATGGCCCTTGTCCCGGCGGTCCCGGCGGTACCCCTCCATCTCGGCGCGGATGTCCCGGGGATCCCCCGGGGAAAGCCGGAAGGAGGCGGAGAGGATCAGCGCCCCGCGATCCTGGAAGGGGCTGCGCTTGTAGCCGAATTCCCTGGGGTCGGCGGGCAGGCGCAGGCGTTCCTGTGGATCCCCGGGCGCGGATCCCCGGGCGAGATCCAGAACCTCGGTCTCGTGCAGCGCGTCCGAGATTTCCCTTCCGTAGCACCGGGCGTTCATCCACACCGCCCCGCCGACGGTTCCCGGCATCCCGGCCAGGAACTCCAGCCCGGAGAGCCCCGCCCGGGCGGCGGCCTCCGCCGCGTCGTCAAGTCTCGTCCCGGATCGGAACCGCAGCCCCCCTTCCCACGGTTCAGCCCCCCCGGCCCAGCCGCCCGTGTCCAGGACAATCCCCCGGATCCCCGGATCCGCCACGACTATGTTCGCGCCGCCGCCCAGGACGAAAACGGGAACGCCGTCCCCCCCGGCGCGGGCGAGAAGCACTGCGGCGAAGGCCGGGAAGCCGTCGCCGGAAGGCCGCAGGAAACAGTCGGCGGGGCCGCCGACCCTAAAGGTACAGTGGTTTGCCATCGGCTCGCCGTGGCGGATCTCGATATCGCAGGGGGCGCTTTCCAGGCAGTCCCTGACTACGCGCTCCAGGACGGGGACGGTTTTTTCGTTCGTGTTTTGCGGGTTCCCTTCCATATCAAAAACTTCCCGCGCGGACGCTCAAAGCCTGACGCGGACGCCCTTTCCCTCGACGTACCTTTTTATCTCGCCCACCGTGGTCTTCCCGAAGTGCAGCAGGGACGCGACAAGCGCGGCGTCCGCCCCGGGGGCCTGCTCCGGCGGGATCGCGGGATCCATCTCCGGCGAGGCGGTGCCAAGCAGCACCCCGGCGATCTGGTCCAGGGTGCCGGCGCCCCCGGACGCGATGACCGGGACGGTGACGGCGTTCAGGACGCGGCGCGTCAGCTCCAGGTCGTAGCCCGCGCCGGTGCCGTCCGCGTCGATGGAATTCAGGAGTATTTCCCCAACGCCGAGATCCACGGCCCGCGCCGCCCACTCTATCGCGTCAAGACCCGTGTCGGTCCTGCCGCCGTGGGAAAAGGCGTTCCAGCGAAGGCCGCCAACGCGGCCGGCGTCGATCGACAGCACCACGCACTGGCTGCCGTAGGCGTCGGCAAGCTCGCGCAGGAGATCGGGGCGCGCCAGCGCCGAGGTGCATACCGACACCTTGTCCGCCCCGGCGTTCATCGCCAGGCGCATGTCGTCCACGGTGCGGATGCCGCCGCCGACGCACAGGGGGATGAACACCTCGTCGGCCACCCTGCGTACCACGTCGAGCAGCGTCGCCCGGCTTTTGTGCGACGCGCCTATGTCAAGAAAGGCCAGCTCGTCCGCGCCGTCGTCGTTGTAGCGCCTGGCCAGTTCCACCGGATCCCCGACGTCCCTGATGCCCTGGAACTTGACGCCCTTCACCACCTTGCCGTCGTCAACGTCCAGGCAAGGAATAATACGTTTCGCCTGCATCCTGTTCAACCTCCCGTCCAATTTCTTAAAAGGGCCAGCCCGGCCGGCCCCGACTTTTCAGGATGGAACTGCACCGCCGCCAGCGCGCCGCGCTCGATCGCGCAGCAGTAGCGCAGGTAATATTCGGCCTCGGCCGCGCACACCGAACCGTCCGCGGGGTCGGCGTAGTACGAATGGATATAGTAGAAGAAGTCCCCGGATTGCAGCCCCCCCCGGAACAGGGAGCCGCCCGGTTTGGGCGTCGTCAGGTTCCAGCCAATCTGTGGGATTTTCCTTCCGGGGAACCGGCGCACCGTCCCGGGGATCAGCGAAAGCCCGGGGATCGCTCTGCCGTTTGCCGGCGGCGCCTCCTCCGAGGACTCGAACAGGAGCTGCAGGCCGATGCAGATCCCCAGGAAGGGTTTGTCCGCCCGCACCCACTCGGCGATTGCCGCGGCGTAACCGGACCTTTCCAGCGAGGCCATGGCCGTCGCGAAATGCCCGTCCCCGGGAAAGACGATTCTGTCGAAGGGCGAGGAGGCCGGGGAAAGCTCCTCCGGGCCGGCGACGAAACGCGCGGGGACTGAAAGCCGGCGAAGGGCGCCCATCACCGATCCCAGGTTGCCGGCCCCGTGGTCGACCACCCCGACCAGTTTCCGTTCCATCCGGGCTATACCGAAACCCCGGACGGAATTCCGGGGGATCCAAGGGTGCCCTTCGTGGAGGGGACGGAGTCGCCGGCCCGCTCGTCGACCTCGCAGGCCGCGCGAAGGGAACGGGCCGCCGCCTTGAACATGGCCTCGATCTTGTGGTGGTCGCTTCTCCCCCTGACGATCTCCAGGTGCAGGTTGCAGGCGGCCGCCCCGACGAAGCCCTGCCAGAAGTCCTCGACCGTGTCGGTCTGGAAGCCGCCGTGGCCGCCGACCAGGGGCAGGCCGGAAAGCCGGCCCTCGAAAAACAGGAACGGCCGGCCGGACAGGTCCACCGCCGCGCTTGCAAGGGTCTCGTCCATGGGGAACAGGCAGCCGCCGCTGCGGCGTATCCCCCTTTTGTCGCCGAGCGCCCCGGCGAAACAGGAGCCCAGGACGATTCCCGTGTCCTCGACAATGTGGTGCTGGTCCACATGGAGATCGCCGGACGCGGTAACCTCCAGATCGAACAGCCCGTGGCGGGCGAAGGTGTCCAGCATATGGGCCATGAACCCGATTGGGTGGTCAAGCCTGGCCCTGCCCGAGCCGTCCAGGCCCAGCCTGATTTTTACCGACGTCTCCCCGGTCGTCCGCTCGACCTCGGCTATCCTGCCCGCCGTCATGGCACCGCCTTCCGCAGATCGTATTCCACGATGTCAAGGGCGCCGAATTTTTTCAGCTTGGGGATGATGGCGGGAACCTCGTGCCTTTTCACGGCGATTTTCACGGCGTAGCCGGTGTCGCCGAAAAGCGGGGCCACGGTCGGGCTCCGCATGGCGGGAAGCTCCCTCGCGATGCCCTCGAAGCGGTCCTTGGGGATGTTCATCTCCAGCATCACCCGCTCGCGGCCGTCCAGGACGGCGCGGAAAAGCATGACCAGCTCCTCTATCCGGTCGCGCTTCCCCGGGTTCGCCAGGGCCGCCGGGGACGCGACGAACCGCGTGGAGGACTTAAGAATCGTGCCTATGATCCTGAGGCCGTTGTCCCGCAGCGTCTGCCCGGAGGAGGTGTTGTCGATGATCATGTCGGCGTCGTCCGGGGGAAAGACCTCGGTGGCCCCGTAGGTCCGCAGCAGGCGGTATTTGTACGAGTTGGCGTCGAGCCAGGCCCCCGCGAGGTTCACGTACTCCGTGGCCACGACGATGGTCTTGGAGCGGAGCGCGGCCTCGTCGAACACGGAGGGAACCGCCGCGACGATCCTTACCCTGTCCAGGCCAAGATCCAGCAGGTCCTCGACCTTGGCGTCGTTCTCCCTTATCCAGTCTATGCCGGTGAAGCCCGCGTCGTGGCTGCCGAGCTCCAGGAGCTCGCCGACGCTCTGCGGCTTCATTATTTTGGCGTCCAGCCAGTCGGTGCCCATCGTGGGCCTGTAGGTGCGGTCGGCCAGGGCGACGGGGAAACCCGCCTCGGCCAGGAGCCGGGACACGCCGTCGAAAATTCTTCCCTTGGGGATAAGCAGCCGCAGTTTGTCTTCCATGCCTTAGTGTACCGCAAAGCGGGGGTGGCCGGCAACCGCGCCGCGGCGGAACGAAAAGGCCGAACCCGCAGGAGGCTCCCCCCCTTGACGCTTTCCGCGAAAGCGCGATAGCATGGCCATGAGCGGCGTTCGAATCCCGCTTCCCCTTGTCTTGCATCCACGCCGAGAGACCAAGACCGCCCGTCCCGCGACGGCCAGGAGAAACGCACGAAGTGTTTGGGATTGGCGCGTTAAACGCGCAACGCAACGCAACGCAACGCATTATACCACAAAGGCACGTTTTAGCTGGCCGGTTTCCGGCGATTCCCTAGAATTTAGCAAAGATTTAGCGTTCACACAAAACCACGGACATTTCCCCGCATGGCGTACTTTTGCGCGGCTGGCGGGGTGTGTATACACATGCATGAAGGAGGAATAACAACATGCAGCTAAGGAAAGAGTTTTTGAGGATCCCGGCGATCCTGGCCATGGCGTTGGCGCTCGCCGGATGCCAAAGCCCCACGGATGCTGGAAACGGACAGGAGACGGCGACCCACACCGTGACGCTTAACTTCTACCCCGGAAGAACCGAGACAAGGGCCATGGCGCACGGCCAGACCTTTACCCCGCCGGTGCCACAAATGTCCGGCCTTTTCCCCGCGCCGTTGCCGCAGAGCCCCGCATTTCTCGGCTGGCGCATGGGCGACGCTACGTTCGACCCCGCCGTCCCGGTAACCTCGAACATAACCCTGGACGCGCGGTGGGACGAAACCGCCGCCACGGCAATCGACCTTGGCGGCGTCGCGGGGAACACCGTAATCCATCGGGCGTTCGCCTACCTTAACGCCGCGCCCGCCGGAACCTGTTACATACTGGCGCTTGGCGGCGACCTGAGGGTCGGCGGCGGCGCGCTTGTCTTGGGCGCGGACATCGCCTTGCGCGGCCATGATGACAACGACGCCCCGGTGGTTAAAGTGCCGGCCGGCGGCACCCTGGTTATGCGGGCGGGGTCGGCGATCAGGGGTAACGCAACTAGCGACGGGCCCTTCGGTGGCGGGGTGACCGTTCATGGAACCTTTATCATGGAAGGCGGAGCAATCCATGACAATTCCTCCGCTGGATGGTGGGGTGGCGGCGGGGTATTCGTCCTTGATGGAACCTTTACCATGCAAGGCGGAGCCATCCACGGCAATTCCTCCGCACGGGGCGGCGGCGTATCCGTCCATAATGGAACCTTCACCATGGAAGGCGGAGCAATCCACGACAATTCCTCCGCTTGGGACAGCGGCGGCGTATCGATCAATTCCGGAGGAACCTTCATCATGAAGGACGGCGCAATCCATGGCAATTCCGCCGCACGGGGCGGCGGCGTAAATGTTTTTATTGGAACCTTTATCATGGAAGGCGGAACAATCCACGACAATTACACAGTTGCCGAGGAGGGGTGGGGTGGCGGCGGCGTGTTTCTCAACGTTGGAACCCTTACCATGAGAGGCGGAGCAATTCACGGCAATTCCGCCGCACGGGGCGGCGGCGTAGATGTTTTTAATGGAACCTTTATCATGGAAAGCGGCATAATCCACGGCAATTCCGCTGAGATGGGTGGCGGCGTAAATGTCGGTTTTGATAGAACCTTCCAGATAAGCAACGGGGTTATCTATGGCACCGACGCAGGGGCTGGGCTTGCAAACACGGCAACCCAGGGCGGCGGTGCATTAAATGGCGCCGCCCAGCGCGGCACGTTCGACAACGGCACGTTCACCCCGACACCAAACGCCCCAAACCTGACCCAAACCAACTACACCATAAGGGTGCAGAACGGACAGCTTGTGGACGCGGACGGCAACGTAATAACGCCCTAGCGCAACCGCGAAAACCGGGGGCTTCGCCCCCCCGGTTCTCTCTGCGTATGCTGGCCTTGGAGAACCCGGCGAAGGCGAGCTGCAGGGCGTTATCGTCGCTCGGATTATGTTGGCGATGAAAACCATGTGCACGCCGTCGGACCGTTCAAGCAGCGGGCTGAAACCAGCGGACAGAAGCTTGTCAATCATTTGCTTTTTATAACGTTCCCTGATTTTTTTGAAAAACAACGAGGGTTGTTTTCAGTAATTTGTCAAGAAATCCATTGCCAACCGTTTCGACATAGCTCCATTGCCGGGCGTTATAATCGATGGTAACCAATTGATCAAGCAAAACGGCCCCCGTGGATTTTGCCCCTTTCTCCAATGGAATGTACAGGGGATACTGTCTTTGCGTATTTGAGATTGGCGCAAAAATGGCAATGTTGGCATAATCACTTACAAGATGATGGCTCAAACAAATATAAGGACGATACCCTTTTTGCTCATGGCCTTGTTTGGGATCAAGGTTAATCTTTATTATATCGCCCTGCATTGGGATTTTTTTTACCATTGCTCGTTTCCAAGCGGCTCAATCGGGTTTGTAAGCTCCGTCCTAAAGGATTCCCCTGAATAATCTTTGAAAAGATATTCGATTGTTCCTTCCCTTGGCGTTGAGGGCTTGGAGACGGTCAATATATCTTCTCTAACCTCTAGAATGACTTCATCGTTTGCGGAAACACC
>WQRP01000050.1 GCA_009786675.1 Treponema sp.
TCCGCGATGAACCAGATCGCGGCGAACATCCAGAGCATCAAGGGCCGCGTGCTGAACCAGAGCGCCAGCGTCACCGAGACCAACGCGACGATGGAGCAGGTAACGGTAAACATCAACAAGCTGAACGGCCAGGTGGACAACCAGACGGGCGCGGTGTCGCAGGCATCGTCCGCGATCGAGGAGATGATTGCGAACATCAAGTCCGTCACCGCGACCCTGATGAAGAACGTCGAGAACGTGCGCGATCTGCAGGAATCGTCGGAGACCGGCAGGGCCAGCCTGCAGGAGGTGGCGCATGACATCCAGGACATCGTGCGCGAGTCCGAGGGTCTTCTGGAGATCAACGCCGTTATGGAAAACATCGCCAGCCAGACGAACCTTCTTTCGATGAACGCGGCGATCGAGGCGGCGCGGGCCGGCGAGCTGGGCAGGGGCTTCGCGGTGGTGGCCGGCGAGATTCGCCAGCTTGCGGAGAACTCCAGCAGCCAGTCCAAGACGATCGGGGACGTGCTGAAAAGAATCAAGGACTCGATGGACAAGATCACCCGATCCACCGAGAACGTCCTTACCAAGTTCGAGGCTATAGACCAGGGTGTCAAAACGGTCGCGGAGCAGGAGGAGGCAATCCGCCGCGCGATGGAGGAGCAAAGCCACGGAAGCAAGCAGGTTCTAAGCGCGGCCGGGCAGGTCGGGGACATAACCGGGCAGGTGCGGGGCAGCTCGATTGAGATGCTCGAGGGCAGCAAGGAAGTGATCTCGGAAAGCAAGAACCTGGAGAGGGCCACGCAGGAGATCACTAACGGCATCAACGAGATGGCCGCCGGCGCCGAGCAGGTGAACCAGGCGGTGAACACGGTCAACGATCTTAGCGGCAGGACGCAGGAAAACATTTCCACGCTGACGCGGGCCGTCTCGCAGTTCAAGGTTTAGGCGGGGGAACCGCGCGGCCGCGTGCCGGTTGGGCGGTAGTACTTCTTTGGGCATGGAAAGCAAGGCTTGACATGCCGCCCCGTTTTGTGGTATAAGGCAAGTTAGCAATAGGGGGATGTTTTGCACGAAGAGCGGCACAAAATGACCCGTACAGCCATGGCGATTGTGGCTATCGTTGCCATGACGTTTGCGCTGCTGCCTTTCGATGCATTCGCTGCCGCTGTTTCCGCAACGGGCAATCCGTGTTGCGTTTCCTTTGCCGAAAACGGTGAAACCTCTTGCTGTGTAACCACGGCAAGCGTGTGCTGCTGCCTCTTAGCCAGAGACTCTACTCAAATCAAAATCCTCGCTTGCTGCGAATTTCTTGTCGGGGCGGGATGCTGTTCTGGTTCGTATAGTTTTCAGGCGGGCAATGTTGACGGCTTCGCCCTTGCTGAATTGCACGGCGTTGTTACCGAGGAACAATCTGGCTTCATAAAAATCACCTATTTTATTTTCAAGCCTCCAAAAGCGTAGGCTTTACGGCAAGCCGTAAAGTTTTGCCATTTCATTTTCAAACAATTTTTCTTGCAATGCGGGAGTATCCCTGCCCGTTGGGTAGGTAAATGTTTGCGGCTGTCCACCGAACAAATGGGGCGGACAGTCGAAGAAGAGGCTTTTATGAAAAACAATTTCAGGTTTTTTGCCGCCGCGATTTTGGTCGCGGTAATCGGGTTTTCAATGACGGGATGCGCCACGGCTACGCCACGGCCGGCGGATCATCCGCTTTCCGACGAGACATTCAGCTTGCGCTTTCAGGCGCGTTGTATGCAGCATCATGGATGGGTAACTGTTTTCGACGGGGACGTGCCGCTTTTCACGGACACGTTGCCGATAGACGGCGGATTCTGGCCCGTGATTTACGACGTCAGAGGGGGAACCGAGCTTACGGTTGTCGTGACGATAAACGCATGGTACGAACTGATGTACGAGCAGGACTGGATTCCAAGCGGCCCGACAAGATCGCCCATCGCCGGCTTTCGCTTTCTACGGTACACCACAAACGTGGACATGGAAAACACGGCCAACTGGGCTCATCTGCTCGAAAACGACTCACCGGACTGGGTTTTTCTCTATGGCGAGCATGACAGGACAATGGAGGACGCCCGCACCACAAACGGTATTTTCAGTTTCATAATAACCGGCGACACGCAAATCAACGTTGGGTGGGCGGACATTCCAATCCAGTAGGCTTTTTGACAATATCCAGGCCGCCGGCTTTGTGCTTCACTTGGCCGGCGGACCTGGCCGATTAGGAGGATAGCCATGAAAAAAACGGCTTTGGCACTATTTTTGGCGGGGTTCCTTCCCGTCGAAATATGGGCGGAAACGAGTTGGGCGTATGTTTCCTCAGGCAGCGAACCCACCGTGGTAGTCAGGACGAACGGCACGTCCTGGACATGGGGAGAATTCGGCGATGGAGCCTTGCGCACCGCTCCCGTTCAGGTAGGGGAAGAAACAAACTGGGTATCCGTTTCGGCTGGCAACTTGACGGCGCGGCACACCGCCGCCATCGGAACGGACGGCTCGCTATGGACTTGGGGAAGCAACAGGTATGGCCAGCTTGGCGACGGGGCGGTTGGCCGGCTCACTGGCAGGGGTACCGACCGTGACGCGCCGGCTCAAATAGGGACGGACAGGAACTGGGCGAATGTTGCCACTGGCAGGTATCACACCGCGGCCGTAAGGACGGATGGTACGCTGTGGACTTGGGGAAGCAACCGGAATAGGCAGCTTGGCGACGGCACGGCGACTAACCGTAGCACTCCTACCCGAATAGGGGCGGACAGAGACTGGGCGCACGTTGCCGCCGGTAGGTATCACACCGTGGCCGTAAAAACGGACGGCACGCTCTGGGCTTGGGGAAACAACCAGAACGGGCAGCTTGGCGACGGCACCAGAACCACCCGCACCGCCCCGGTTCAAATAGGAACGGCTACTGACTGGGCGTCCGTGGCTGCTGGCGAGTCGCATACCGTGGCTCTTAGAAGGGACGGTTCGCTTTGGGCCTGGGGATTTAACGGGCAGGGACAGCTTGGCGACGGCACCAGGATTACGCGCAACTCCCCGGTTAGGGTTTGGACGGATGAAGATTGGGCATCGGTTTCCGCCGGTAGGAGTCATACTGCGGCCGTTAAAACGGGCGGCACGTTTTGGGTGTGGGGATATTGCGGCGCCAGTCAACTCGGCATAGTCTGCTGGGGCGATTGCTGCTAAAGCGGCTACCGCAATCAATCAAATCTTTTTGGAGGTTGTATTTATGAAAACAAGCAACAATGCGGCAATCCCCTTGGTTGTTGGAGTTTTGTTCATTGCGCTGGGTCTGCTGACTTTTATCGGGCTTATGACTTTCGCAATTCCTTGCACGCGCATTCTCGCCGGCACGGTAGCACGGTGCTACTCTTTGGGTTTGATTCAGCGCGGCTTTGCGGTGGTGGTTATAGCCCTCGGCGCTCTTGTGGTTGCGTTCCGCCGCTCGTGCGAATGGGTCAAGGCGTTGACCGTCATGGTTTTTCTTCTGGGCATCTTGCTTAGTTTCAATGCGGCGGTGGTAACGGATACGTGCAACATACGGGCCCATAATCTGGCGATTAGTGAAGCCCCGTATCAGGCGAACATGCGAGTCCATCATGGCTTGCTGGAAACGGACGAAAACATTTACGTCGTATGGACAAACTTTGATTGCAATGAAGGGCCATTTGTCCCTTTCGTTGCGTCAATGGGTATCATTCTCGCGATTATATCCGCCATTTACGCATTTTTCGCGAACGCCGCGGCGTTGCCGGTAAAGCCTTCCCCGAGGAACATGGGGATTGGTTTCATCGCCATGGGCGCTTTCATCCTGATTGGGTTGTTTACCTTTGTCCCGCCCTGTTTTGAACCGGCCCCGGCTAGCCTGAACTATAAGCCCATGCTTATGCGATGCTTTGACGTGGCCGCGCATATCTACGGCATCGCGGCGATAATTGTTTTTGCCGGGGGGCTTATGATTTTGTTTGGCCGCTCGAAAATTTTTCACAAGGGGCTGAGTACCTCGCTTGGTTTGCTGGGGGCTTTGGCTATTGTCATAACGTTTTTAACCAACACCTGCGTAGAGCAGGACATGATATGCAACGTCAGACCGTTCAAGCCTTTTATCCAGTTGACGGGCGCGCTTACGCTGATTATGTCCCTTGTCAATGCGTTTGTGTTGAACAGAAAAGAAGAGGAGGAAGACGATGAGCAAGAAGAAATCGACGGGTAAGCTGGCGGCAAAGAAGCCGCTGACGACGGCCAGGGTGGCGTACAACAACCTGTGTGGAAAACCTGGTAGGGCGGCGGCTCTGGTGATAGTGGTGGCAATTATGGCATTTGCTTTTTTCGGCGGCGCGGTTCTGTCCCGGAGCCTGGACAACGGAATAAGAAGTCTTGAGGCGCGTCTGGGCGCGGACATTGCGGTGGTGCCACCCGGTAGCGAGGCTGCCTATGAAAGCATCATTCTCGCCGGCGCGCCCGTCAGCTTTTACTTTGACAGGGGTCTGGAGTGGCAAGTCGCCGCCGTTGAGGGTGTCGGGCAGGTTACCACGCAGTTTTACCTGGCGACGATTGCGGATGCCGAATGCTGCACCGTGGTGACTCAGATTATTGGCATAGACTATGACACGGACTTTGTGGTTATGCCTTGGATCGCTCATTTTCTGCACCGGCAAATTGGCGACGGGGAGGTAATTGTTGGCAGCAACGTTGGCATTAGCGGCGACAACACCGTAACATTTTTCAATTCCGTGTTGCCCGTGGCCGCAAGACTTGAGCGGACGGCAACGGGCATGGATCACACCGTTTTTGTCAGCATGAATACCGCCCGCCAGCTTGCGAGGGCAGCGCAGGCCGGGGGGTTCATTCCGGCCAACGTGGACATCGAAAACGCCGCTTCCACGATTTTGGTGAACGTTGATCCGAACTATGACATTTCGAACGTGCTTGCCCGCATCCGAGAGAACGTACCAAACGTGGGTCTTGTGGCAAGCTATGGCATTTATTCAAGCATAGCGACTAACTTGCGCTTTTTCACTGGGATGATTAACACAATCACAATCGTATTGGGCATTATTGCCGTGCTGATTTTGGCGGTGCTGTTCTCGCTTATTGCGGGCTCAAGAAAAAAAGAGTTCGCCATCCTTCGCATTTTGGGTGCGACACGCAGGAAACTTGCGGGCATCGTGCTAACCGAAGCCTTCGATCTTAGCCTATGCGGGGCGATAACGGGGAGCCTGCTTGCCGCACTCGTGGTGTTTCCCTTCGGGCGGCATATCGGAATGCAGATGGGTATGCCGCTTCTGCTGCCGGGAGCCTTTGATTCGCTTGCGCTTCTCGCGTTCGCCTTGTTTTTTTCCATTGCGGTGGGGCCACTGTCGTCCGCGTACTCCGCCTACAAAATCAGCCGAGCGGAAACTTACGCAACGATGCGGGAGGGTGAATAATCTTGAAACTGGAAGTGAAAAACCTGGTGAAAGAGTATACCCAGGGCGACCAGACAATTAAGGCCCTAAGCAACGTCAGTTTTTCCATATCGAGTGGCGCATTTTTCAGCATAACGGGGCGTTCCGGGAGCGGAAAAAGCACGCTGATGAACATCATGGCGGGGCTTACTGTCCCTACTTCGGGGAGCGTTCTCTTGGACGGGCAGGACATTTTCGCCCTTCCGGACGAGGGGATTTCGATGTACAGGAACGCCAAAATAGGCTGTGTGCCGCAGCAGTACAGTGTGCTGTCCAACCTGACCGTATTGGACAACGTGCGGCTCCCGTTTCACCTGGCAAAGCGCGAAGGCGATTCGGAGGGGGAGGCTCGCAGGCTTCTCGCGTCGGTCGGCATTGAGAAGCTGGCCGGCAGAATGCCAAAGCGCCTTTCGGGCGGGCAGCTCAAGCGCGTCGCCATTGCCAGGGCGATGATGAACAAGCCCGGCCTGTTGCTTGCCGACGAGCCGACGGGGGATTTGGATGCCCAAACGACCAAAGAAATCATGGCGATTTTTAAAAAGGTGGCCGACGAGGGAACGGCCGTTTTGATGGTGACCCACGACCTTGACACTACTGGGTATGCGAGCAAGTGCTTTGTCATGAATTGCGGGGTTCTTGCGCGTGCACTATACGACTAGGGTTTGTGCCTAAAGGTTTAGCCCGGGGAAATTGTCCGGGCGGCTTCTTGCTTTTTTGGCCCCTATGGGTAAAACTGGATCCGTTATGAGTGGCGGAAAAAAGCGCAGGGTGCTCGTAGCCGTCTGCATTCTGCTTGTTGTTGTAATCGGCCTCCCCCTTGCCGTGGTGGGGATTTCGTTTATCGGAAGAATCGCGCCGACCTCGGTAGTTCCCGATTCGTTCGACCTGTACGTCAGCGTCCCGGACACCGGGCGGCTGGTTGGAAGGGTTCTTGGCCACGAGGCCCTGCCCGACATTATGGATTTGGCGGAACTTTCGCCGCTTATGCCCGTGTTTAACCAGGCAAGGAACGCGGGGGTCGCGGAAAACAGGCTGGTTCGCCTGGTCGCCGGGGGAAGGCTCAGCGCGGCCTTGCTGCCTGGGGAGCGGGTTCTTGCCGTCTGGGACGCGGGTATTCTCTGGCCGCTGCTGCGGTTTCTTCCCGCCCTGGCCAGGGGGATCAACGTTCCCGGTCTTTTTTACGTGCGTTCGGGCGGAAACTACCGTTTCGAGTACCGCCTGGACGACGGGACGGTTTTCTTTATAGGCCACCGCCGGAACCTGCTTTTCGTTTCCAGCGACGAGTCGCTTTTTGAATCCGTGCTGGACGGCACCTCGCGGGACGGGTACGCGATCGGCTCCGACGCCAGGGCCATATCCTCCAGGCGCCACGACATCGCCTTCCTGCTTTCGCCCCAGGCCCTTACGAACATCCTTGGAAGCGGCGCGGCGGATCCCCAGATGCTTTCCGCGCTGGATCTGCTGGAGTTCCCCGGCATGGTGGAGGCCAGCCTCTCGATTATGCCCAACCAGCTAAACCTTAACGTCGTGACCCCCTTGGGGACGGGCAACGAGGCGCTGCGGACTATTATAGAAAGAAACTCCAGGGCGACGCCGCTTCTGGCGATGATTCCCCAGGAGGCCCAGTACATGACCATGCTGTCCGCCGGCAGCCTGCGGGAGCTTTTGGACGGGGTNTCCGCGATTGCCTGGGGCGCCTCGACCGGCGCGGANTTCGACGACAANATCCGGAGGGCGGACAGCGCGGCCANGATGACNCTCCGCATGAGCCTGGACGAGCTGCTTTTTTCCTGGACGGGCACCCAGTTCGCGGTTTACGGGCTGGAGGGCAGGCCGCACCCGGTGTTCGCCATAGAGATAAGGGACGAGGCCAGGCGCAGGGAGGTTTTCGACAGGGCCTTTGGGACGATTTTCCTGGCGGAGGATCTTCGGCTGACCCTGGACGGGAACCGCATCCCCAGGATACAGATACCGGGCTTCCTCAATTCGTTTCTGGGGTTCCTGGGCGTGGACGTTCCATCCCCGTTCTACACGGTGCACAACAACCACCTTCTTCTGTCCGAATCCGCCGAGACCCTTCTTGCGGCGGTAAACGCGGTAAGGCGAAACGAGGTCCTGCCCAGGCAGGAACTGTGGCGCACGCTTTCCCGGGGGGACACCGGCCCCGCGTCGATCAGCCTGTTCTATTCGCTGGATCGTTCCATGCCGTTCTTCCTTCGGGGCAACAACGAGCTTACCGCGATCCTAAGGCTTTACCGCCAGGGACTCGCGCAGCTTTCCCTTGAGGACGGCGTGCTCAGGCTTTTCCTTTCGGTGATTCCGGGGACGGGCAGGGGCATAGTCCCGGTCGCGGGTTTCCCGGTGGAACTCGGCCCTGGCCGTGCTGGGAACCGCCTCTTCGGGATTTCGTCCGGCGAGCTCTTGGTTACCAGGGGCCGCGACGTGCTGGCAATCAACCCCGTCGATCGCGGGATCATAGAGCTAAGGGACTTTGGCTCGCCGCACGCGGTCGTCCACGCGATACCGCAGACGCCCCCCGGGGGGGCCTGGCTGGTCGATTCCCTGGGCAACGTTAGCCTGGTGGATGGGAACCTGGAAAGCCTTAGGGGTTTCCCAATCAGCACCGGTATACGCCTGTCCGCCCCTCCGGAGGCCTGGGGGGGAAGGCTTTTCCTTGGCAGCGAGGACGGCGCGGTTTACACGGTGGACGCCGAGGCCCAGGTTGCCAGGTGGGGCGCCTTCTCTTCGGCCCTTCGCGCCGCGCCATCTTTCCTGGACTTTAACAACAGAACCTTCGTCGCCGTCTATCCCAGGGACATAATCTTCGGCGAGATGTTCGTCATGGACGGGGCCGGCGTTCCCCTGCCCGGCTGGCCGGTTTCCGTTCCGGGGATCGCCTTCGGCTCGCCGCTGCTTTTCACCGCCGGGCGGCCGCCGCGCCTTTTCGCGGCCTTTATTACCCAGGCCGGGGATCTGGCGGTCTACACGGAGGCCGCCGAAATGCTCCCTGGCTTTCCGCTGGAGCTTGACGGGGTCTTTTTCCTGCAGCCGGTTTTCGACGGGGAAAGCCTTTGGGTAATCGAGTCGGGGGGAACCCTGTTCCGGATTAGCCTGGACGGCGAGGTCTTCTCTCAGCACATTCCGCGCCTTTCGGTTCGGGAGGAGGGCTTTATCACGGTCGTCGGCGACAGGGTTTTCTTTACCGGCGAGGGGAACGCGCTGCACGGCCACTCGCTGAATTTCAGTTCCCTGTACGGCTTTCCGTTGCCTGTGTGGGGAAGGCCGGTTATCGGGGACATTCTTGGCGGCAGGGAAACGGAGGTCGCCGGGGTGGGAATGGACAACCGGCTTCACATGTGGCAATTCAGGTAGGGGGCGAACGATGAAAAAATGCGGGGCGAAAGCGTTTTTTTCGCTGGCGGCTGTCTGCCTTGTTCTTTCGGGGTGCCAGACAATCCAGCGGGACATAGTCCGGGCAATCGCGGACGACGCGGCCCACGCCAGTCTTTTGGAACTGGAGGAGAGCATCGTGCGGCTGGACGGCGCGGGCGCGAGCCGGCAGGAGCTTGCCCGGGTAAGGCAGCAGGCGGCGGCCCTGGAGGGAACCGTCGCCGATCCGGTTTTCGAGGCCGTTCTTGCCGCCCTGTCCGGCAGGCTTTTCCTTTTGGAGGGAAGAACCTCCGACGCCAGGCGCGAGCTGCAAAGATCGCGGTCGCTTTCGCCCTACAACCTGCAATCCCAGGTACTGTCGTTTCGGCTGGAAGGCAACCCCGAGGCGCGGCTTTCGATGATAGACCGGAGCCTGGAAATCGAGGGCTCCAGGGGCGAGCTTCTTGTCGAGCGCGGCCGGACGCTTTTCGACCTGAACCGTTTCCCCGAATCCGTGGCGGCCTTCGACGCGGCCTTCGTGCTTCTGGCGGAGCGGCCTTTTTACGAGGGCGCCTACAGGGTTTTCCGCGACAGGGCCTGGGAGCTTAGGGACATGGCCCCCGGCGCGGCCGGACGCACCGTGGACATAGTAATGCAGGACGAGATTACCTGGAGGGATCTGATCGAGGTTACGCGGAGCGAGACCGACCTTCTTAGGTTTCTTACCGCGGGCCGGGACTGGCCGGTGGACACGCTCTTTAACCAGCTTTTGGACCGGGCGTTTATCCCGCGCACCCAGGACACGGCCATAACGGAGTTGCCCGGCTCAAGGCCGGCCCCCACCGAGGTGGTGCTTCGTTCCGGCGCGGCCTGGTTTCTCTGGCACCTTCACGCGGAAAACCGCGCGAATCGCGCGCTTCTGACCCAGTACTCCTCGCGCCTGGCCACCATGCCCAACGCCCGCAGCCCAATCCCGGATATCTACGTCCGCTCACCGTTCATCGATTCGATCCTGGGCAGCGTGGAGTCGCAGTTCATGTTCCTGCCGGACGGAAGAAACTTTATGCCCTACGACAGGGTCAGGGGGTCGGACTACCTTACGATGCTTAGGCGGCTATAGCCGCGTTTGGGCAAGGCGGATTGCGTCGCCGCCTGTATCCAAACGGTCATGCGTTCCCATGTGCGTTATAGAGCCATCTTCGCCCTTCTTTTCGGGCATTTAACAACCCCTGCTCTTTCATGTCTTGCTTCTTGGTCGATATTCCCCTCGATGCCGAAAACGCTCCCGTCGTCGGACAAACCAAGGTAGAGCGTGCCCCCTTCGGTGTTCAAAAACGCCAACATCGTGTTGACCACCTTCTGGTTGAATTCGGTGGTCGTGTTTTCGATCATAAAACCTCGCCTAACGTGCCGATTGCCATTATACCGCGCTTCTCTCCCGGAGTAAAGGAGAGTTGGGAGAGTTGGGGCTGCCGCTGGATCGGTTGGGTTTCCATCTTGGCTTTCGGGTTGCGTTCCTGAGTTCCGCGGCCCGTTTCGAAGAGCCGACAACGTTGCCTGCATCAAGCGAACGGGGAGTGCCTATCCTTCGTCGCGCGTTTTTGTTGGAGGCGCATGTTGTCCAAATAAGTGGGCTGGCATTTTGGAACAACCATCTCACCGCCAAAAATATTGACAGCAATGTTAAAATAAGGGAACCCCCTTCCTGGGCTATGACAGATTTGGCTCCAGCTTTGTGCGGTTCTACGGAAACCAAGGGCGCAGGGCGGGGGTGTATACCCTGCTTTGGCCTTGTCATGCTCGCTTGCGCCTCTATTGCCTTTCGCAAGGCTGGGGTTACTTAGGAATACATCCTTTGTTTCCCTTGTTCGCGATCTTCGCCCAGGTATCCCGCAGGCCCACGGTCTTGTTGAAGACCGGCCGCCCGCCTTCCCCGGTGTCGGGATCCCTGGTAAAGTAGCCCAGCCTTTCGAACTGGAAGTATTCCCCGGGCTTTGCGTCGGCGAGACAGGGTTCGCCCCAAGCGTTGGGGATTACGTCCAGCGAGTTGGGGCTGAGGTTGTCGGTGAATTCCCCGGGAGTTCCGTCGGGCCGGGGGGCGACCTCCATGGGCCTTTCCACGTCGAACAGGTGCCCGTATAGCCGGGCTTCCAGCGAAACGGCACCGGCGGCGGAAACCCAGTGGATCGTGCCCTTCACCTTGCGGCCCTCCGGGGCCTGGGTGGGAACGGTGCCCGGGCTTCCGCTTTTGGTTCCGGGGTCGTAGATGCAGCGCACCGCCGTGACGTTCCCGGCCTCGTCCTTCTCGAAGCCGGTGCAGGTGACGACG
>WQRP01000051.1 GCA_009786675.1 Treponema sp.
GGAGCAGAGCTGGATATCGATTAGATTCGGCAGCTCCGTGACATCCTGAATGTCCTTTCCTATGTACTTGCGTTTGCTGGCCGATTTTCCCTGCATCATTGATCCCCCCTTCCGTTTATTGGGCTAGTTTGAGTAAAGCAGTGACTACAATTTTCAAAAAAACATAGGAACCCGACCTCGCGCACAATCAGCCCCCTATAGAGCCAAAGGTTCGAGAAGCCGAGTTCCAAGGGTAAAAACCCCTACTGAATTTCAACAGTACCGCCCGCCGCGGTTATGGTCTCCTTAATCTTAGCCGCCTCTTCCTTGGAAACGTTTTCCTTAAGCGGTTTCGGCACACCCTCGACCAGATCCTTGGCCTCTTTCAGACCAAGGCCGGTAACGGTGCGAACCTCTTTGATAACGCCAATCTTTTTATCGGCCTCGAAGCCCTTCAGAATAACGTTAAATTCGGTTTTTTCCTCGACCGCCGCCGCAGGAGCCGCCGCCGCACCAGCGGCCGCAACCGCCACAGGAGCCGCCGCCGAAACGCCGAATTTCTCCTCCATCATTTTGACCAGTTCCGATACCTCCAGAACTGTCATCGAAGCGATTGCTTCCAGGATTTCTTCTTTTGTAGCTGCCATATTATCTTCTCCTCTCTTGCATTGCAGATTTACGCGCGTCATACGACACGCGCTACCCTATACCGGGTTGTCAAAACCCACAGGAACGGCAGCGTCCGAAGCCTGAGGGCTTTGGGCAACCGCCACGCGGGCGGCACCCTGTATCCTTTCACGCCGCCTCAACGAGACGGCACGAAAAAATCCTTCCTAAGCCCCGCCGCCCTTCTGGTCGGCAATGGCCTTGATCGTCCGCACCAGCCTGGACGGAACGTCGTTGAGCGCGGCGGCAAGGTTGCGCGCCGGGCCGTTCATAACCGACATGAGCATGGAAATAAGTTCCAGCCTGCCGGGCAGCTTGGAATACGCCTCGGTCTGCACCGCGTCGTACAGAGTCCCAGCGACAAGCGCGCCCTTGATCTTCAGTGCCGGCGTTTCCTTGGCAAAATCGAAGAGTATCTTTGCCACCTCGCTCGAGTCTTTCGGGGCAATCGCCACCGCGGTGGGGCCGACCAAGCAGGACGAAACGTCCGGCGTGGAAAGCTGCTCGAAGGCAATCCGCGCAAAGTTGTTCTTTACGACCTTGTAGGTGACATCCTTGGCACGAAGGTTCTTCCGAAGCGTGGTAATCTGCCCCACGGTAAGACCCCGGTAATCGGTAAAGATAAAATCCTCGGCGGAACCAAAAGACTCCTTTAGCTCACCGATGGCCACGGTTTTGCTTTCCTGTATTTTTTTCGCAACAATCGCCATAACTACTCCTTTGGCTCGCTAGTCCGCAATGGAAACCCAGACACCCGGCCCCATGGTCGAGGCAAGTGAGACGGACCTGACAAATTCGCCCTTGGCGTCCGCCGGACGCTTCCGCTTAATCTCGGCGACCACCGTCTTGACATTCTCGGCAATCAGTTCAGGCCCCATGGAAACCTTGCCCACGGCAAGGTGCACAACGCCGGTCTTGTCGGCGCGGAATTCCGTGCGTCCCTTTTTCAGTTCGGCCAGAGCGCCCTTCAGGTCAAAGGTTACCGTGCCAGTCTTGGGGTTGGGCATAAGCCCCTTGCGCCCAAGCACCATACCTAGCTTACCCACGTCCTTCATCATGTCGGGAGTCGCGACCGCAACGTCGAAGTCCGTCCAGCCACCCTTTACCTTCTCTATAAGATCATCGGCGCCCACAAACGCGGCTCCTGCTTCCTGCGCCTCTTTTTCCTTCTCGGGCTTGCAGAACACCAGCACCTTTTTCTCGCCCTTGAACTGGTTGGGAAGAACCAGGGTGTCGCGCACGGACTGGCTTTTTTTCAGGTTCAGCTTGACCGAAAGATCCACCGTCTCGTCGAACTTCGCAAACGCAATGGACTTTACGAGGCCAATCCCTTCGTCAAGACCGTAGACATTTGCCGGATTGTATTTTTTAAGGCTTTCCGTGTATTTTTTTCCGCGCTTCATTTTTCCACCTCCACGCCCATGGATCTGGCGGTTCCGGAAATAATCCGCACGGCGGCACCAAGATCGTTGGCCGTAAGATCCGGCATCTTCAGCTTGGCGATTTCCTCGACCTTCGCCATCGGGATTTTGCCAACCTTAACCTTGTGCGGCGTGGCAGAACCGGATTCCAGCCCCATCGCCTTCTTGATCAGAACCGCGGCGGGTGGCGTCTTTAGGATAAACGTAAAGGTCTTATCCGCGTAGATCGTGATGACCACCGGGATAATAAGCCCCGGCTCCATGCTCTTTGTCCTGTCGTTAAACTGCTGGACAAACTGCGGCGCGCTGACCCCGTGCGGACCCAAAGCTGGACCCACGGGCGGAGCCGGCGTGGCCTTTCCCGCCGGGCATTGCAGCTTGACGTAAGCCACAACTCTCTTTTTCGCCATTCAATGCTCCTTTGTGGTGTACCCGGCAAGCGCGATCCGGCAAAACCAGGATCCGCAAAGCCGGATTAGCGAGGCCGCAAAACGGCCTCTCCCACTAGCTATATTTTTTCCACCTGCAGAAGATCGACTTCCACAGGAGTGTTTCTACCGAAAATTCCCACCATAACCTTAAGCTTGTTCTTCTCATGATGCACCTCGTCTATGGTACCAGTGAAAGTTTCAAACGGCCCGTCGATAATCTTGACCTGCTCGCCGGGGGAAAAGCTCTGCCTGGTACGCACCTGGCGCTCCCCCTTAATCTCGCCCGTCTTCTGCAGGATTGCGCGGGCCTCGTCGCCCGAAAGCGGCTGGGGTTTGCGGCCGGCCGGGGTTCCCACGAAACCGGTGACCCCCTGGATGTTCCTGATCTTTGTACAGGGAATCTTCCAGCCCATGTCGGTGTCCGGAAGATCCATTTCCACCAGGATATAACCGGGAAGGAATTTCCTGGTTACGGTTCGCTTTTTGCCGTCTTTTACCTCGACAATTTCCTCGCTGGGGATCTTTACGTCGCGGATAACCTCGCTTTCGAGATCGCCGGTATCCAGCATCTTGCGAATTGTCTTTTCGATTTTGTTCTCATAACCGGAATAGATATGTAGAACATACCAGCCTGTAGCCATTTTTTCCCTTTACGACCTAGGGAAATCCCTAGAATATAGCCCTAATGCCGAAGAGCAAAAGCATGTCTATAAAACCCAAAATCGCCGCCACTATGGCGACGGAAATAAGCACGACCTTTACCGAGCTGACCACGTCCTCTTTGCTTGGCCAAATAACCTTCCTAAGCTCGGCGTAAGATTCCTTGGTAAATTGAACTATCTTTCTCATGCTCTCCTCGCTTATCCTTTTGACGCTTTTCGCGCTACAGGCGCAGCAGGCTTCGAACCCGCGACCTGCGGTTTTGGAGACCGCCGCTCTACCAACTGAGCTATACGCCTATTTCAAAACCACCTTACTTTATCTTGGTCTCCTTGTGAACCGTGTGCTTTCGTTCGAAAGGGCAATACTTCTTAAACTCAAGCTTCTCCTGTATGTTCCGGCGATTTTTGCTTGTCGTATAATTGCGCCGCTTGCACTCACTGCACTGCAGGGCTATCAGTTCAACCACGTTTTTCTTGCTTGCCATGCGTCAACCTCTTGCATCTTACAAATACAGGGGGCACACGCCCCCAAAAACACGAAACATTCCCGCCAGCCCTCGACCAGAATCGAACTGGTGACCTTATCCTTACCATGGATATGCTCTGCCAACTGAGCTACAAGGGCAATCCCAGAAGCCACAAGGTTCCAAGGACACCACCGCGAATTTACACGGTTTATGCAAGAGTACAGAAAAGCCGCGGTTTCGTCAAGGGGTTGCGGAAAATTCTGCGGAAAAAAAATCAAACCCGCAACGCTGTTTTTTCGCCCCATATCAATGGCGACATAACGTAAACTATAGGTCATTTAAATTTTTTCGTCCACTCCCTAACCTGGTGTGCCGCCCAGTGGCTTACCAAAAGCCGCAGGTGCGTATGGGAAACCGCCTCGGCATCCAACAAGGCCTGCGAAAAAACCGCCTGGACGGTTTTGAAGGATGGCCTGTCGGAAAAGGCCGTGGCGGGAAGCCCCTGTATCCAGTGGGAAAGGCGCCCGGGATCGTCGTCGTGCACCAGCGCCGAAACGGCGGCGGGAACGCTTTCCGCCAGTTTTGCGACGGGCGCGAGCTTTCCCCTTTTCCTTCCCCCCCCAAGGCTTGACGCGAAGAATTCGCTCGCGGTCTCCGCCGCGTCCATGGCCAGCGCGGGGGCAAGTGCGGGTTCCGCCAAAAAACGGACAAGGCTACGGCTAAACTGGTTCTGTATGCCGACTATCCCGGAGATCGCCAGGGCAGCCTCGTCGCGCAGGTAGGGCGGCGGGTCGGCGCCCTTGAGTATGCCTATAAGCGCGCCAAGCGAGTTGGGCGAGCCGTAAATGCCCAGGGATTCCACGCCCATGATTTTCAGCCTGGGGTTTTGCGTGTTCAATATGATTTCTTCGAGCTGTGGCAGAAACGCGGAGTCCCTAAGCCTGGCAAGAGCGATCATCGCCTCCCCCGCCAGCATGTAATCGGTGGAGGAAACAAGTTCCCTAAGAATGGGAATGGCGGGCGCGTAACCGTGGTTCCCCAGGGNGCGGGCGGAAATGTACGCCGTCGTAAACTGGCTGTTTATGACGTCGTTCACGAGCGCTTTTTCGGCGTCCTCGTTTAGGCGATCCAGCCGTTCAAGCGCGCGGATCGCCTCCATGCGCGTCGCAAGCCTTGGGGACTTCGCCCGATCCAAAAGACCCTTTATCGACAGTTGCGAAGGGTTCCTGTGCAGGGCGTCCAAAAGCTGTTCCTGCTCCTGGAAATCCTGGGTCCTGTCCAGGCGATCCAACAGCGAAATGGCCTGCAAATCGCGGTACGAGAACATCACCTTTACCGCTCCGGCCAGGGGAAGAGCCCCCAAAGGCGTGAGCTTTCTTTGCATAAAAACGGCAATCCCCGTAAGCGCGATGATTACCGCGAAAAGTATCTTGAACGAGGCGAACGGGGAAAGGCCGACGAACATAAGGGTATCCAGCAAAAGCCCGGCAAGAAAGGATCCCCCCGCCCCGGCGACGCCGAAGACGAAAAAATACAGTATGCCCATGTCCAGCATCTTGGCCGGGGGAACCAGCCCCAGGAAGTACGTCTGCGCGATTCCCTCGGAACCAAGAAACCCGAAGTTAAGCATGAAAAACAGGAACGCCAGAAAAAGAATCGCCATGGTAAGGTTGTCGATGGCGGAACGCGGGAAAAGCAAAATGGAAACCATCGTCACAAGGCCTATCAGCACGCAAATGATGAACAGGGGCTTCGCGCCTATCCTGTCGATAAAAAATTTTACAAGCATCCCTATCAGCAAATGCCCCAGCCCGCCGAAGACCGAATACAATAGCACCATGCCGTCGTCCTGGTAAAAAACCTCGCGGGCATAGACCACAAGGAAGGTCCTGGAAACGCCGGAAACAACCGCGACAATCATAAAGATTACAAGAAAGAGCCTGATGGGTGGTTGGGAAAACGCCTCGCGGAAAATGGCGGTAAGGCGCGGCCTTTCGGTTTCCGTTTCGCCGACGGGCTCCGGAACCTTGCGTATCATCAGCCCGCTTGTTATTCCGCAGACGATACCCACCGCCATGATAATCGAGTAAAGAAAAAGCGGCGGCTCCCTGCCCAGCAGAATGGCGATGGCGAAGCCGGAAACCATTCCCGTGGCACTATTGATAATCTGTATCTGGGTCATGTAACTGCCGCGATCCGGCCCCGACGTCAGGGAACTAAGAACCGGAGTGTTGCCAACCATTCCTATGCCGCGCGTTACGTGAAAAATAGCCACGCCGAGCATCGTCAGCCCCAAGGCCAGGTCCTCGTTTCCCATGTGCACGGCAAGCGGGGCCAGCACCACCGGAACCATTCCCAGGGCGCGGACAATCCAGGCAAGGCTGAAAATGCCGATTATGCTTAGCCGACGCGCAAGCAGCCGGCCCAGCGGCAAAAAAAAGAGCGACACGTAAAGCAGGGCCGAAAGCGTGCCGATGTAGGTGGAGGACGCGCCAAGCCGTATGGCAAACAGGGTGATGATGCTCCCAACCATCATGCTCCACGAAAGGGCGTTAAAAACGTTGAAGAGGTTAAACATCTCGCGGGCTTTGCCCAGGCGGTAAGGCGACAGTCGTGGATTACTCATAGCTTGTTGGCGATCATAATATTTTTTTCGGCACGGTGTCAATCGGCATCTTTGGGTTTCGACAGTTCCAGGGAACGCCGCCAGGACGCCTCCACGGCCTTGATCGTCGCCGACCTGAACGAGCCGGCCTCCAGCGCGGAGACGCCGGCTATGGTCGTGCCGCCCGAGGAACACACCATGTCCTTGAGTTCCCCGGGGTGCCGCCCGGTTTCCAGGACCATCGCCGCCGAGCCCAGCACCGTGTTGGCGGCGTACAGAATTGCCTTGTCCCTGGGAAGCCCGGCAAGAACGCCCCCGTCGGCCAGAGCCTCGATAAACAGGTACGCGAAGGCCGGCCCGGAACCGGAAAGCCCGGTTACCGCGTCCAAGAGGCGTTCGGCAACGACGTCAACCATGCCCGCGCCGCCAAGCATCGCTTTAAGTTCGGCGGTTTTTTCCGACCAGACTTCCGGCGAGGCGGCAAGGGCGATCACCCCCTTCGAAACGAGTGACGGGGTGTTGGGCATGATCCGAGCCACCGGCACCCTCACGCTTCCAGAGATGGTCTTTTGGAGTTTGTCGATACCCCAGCCAGCCGCCATTGAAACAAGAACGGGAGCCGTCGGCCTTCCCAAAATTACGCGGCCAATCTCGCCAAGCACCTCCCCCAATCCCTGGGGTTTAACCGCGAGGAAAACGTAATCCGCGTTTTCGGCCGCCTCTACATTGGAAGAATACACCCTCGCCCCAAGCTCGGCCGCCGCCGCTTTCGCCTTTTCCGCGTCCACGTCGGCGAAACCAATGTCCACCCCGGTCGAATCGCGGGCGATGCCTTTCATCAAGGCGGATCCCATGTTTCCGCTGCCAATACAGGCAATAATCGTTTTCACTATAAGTACCCCTTAATTTTTTCCGCAATCGCCGCGTGGTTCATGCCGTCAACGTTTTCCCTAAGCCATGCCGCAAACCCTTCGTCCAAGTCGTACTCGTATTCCTCGATTTCCTTCATGGCCACGTCCGCCGCGTCAATGTCGCCCTCCTCGCAGGCCGCCATTAGCCTGCCCAAAGCCTCGCCGCCGGGCCTGTCCCTTTTCGGCTTTTCGCGCCTTTGCCCGTTCGCC
The DNA here is from genome assembly GCA_009786675.1 of Treponema sp. The sequence continues at coordinate 7,353 of WQRP01000051.1, forward strand.
CGCAAAAACCCGATCAAATCGCCGATTAGTTTTTCCGTCTCGTCTATCAAACCATTGTTGCCGGCGTTCACAAGGTCAAAGTCGCCCTCGGTGGCCGCCTCTTCCATTGCCTTTGCCCTGGCCGCAAGAGCCTCCGCGCCGATATTCGCGCTGGAACCCTTTATCCCGTGCACGGCGACGGCGTAGCCTTTCAGGGTTTCCCTGCTTGGAACCCTGATCTTTTCCAGAAGCGGCCTAACGCCAGCGACGTAGGAATGCAAAACCTGCAGATAGGATTCCGTGTCGCCGCCCAGGCGCTCCAAACCTTTGCCCATGTCCAAGCCCGCAACCCCGTCACCCAAAACCATGCCCCCCCCCGGGGAGGGGCCACCGTTTAGCTCGTTTTCATTCCCTTTGCCATCTTTTTTTACCCACTCCCGAATCACCGAATCAAGGCGAGCCATGTCGATGGGTTTCGAGACATAGGCCTGGAAACCGTTGCCAAGAAACATTTCCTCGCTTCCCACAATGGCATTGGCAGTAAAGGCGATTATCGGCACGGTTTTGGCGTAGTCGGTTCCTATTCCCCGAATAAGCCTGGCGGCCTCGATCCCGTCCATCTCGGGCATCATGTGATCCATGAAAATGGCGTCGTACCTGACCTTTTCGTCGCGTATGGCGTCGACGGCCGCCTGCCCGCTTGTCGCGCAGTCGATTTGCATTCCGTAAGGTTTCATCACGCCCTTGGCCACGTCAAGGTTTGTGGAAACGTCGTCAACCACCAGCACGCGCGCGCCCGGAAGGCTGGCCCGTCGCACGGGGGACGCCCGCCGCCGCTCGTGCCCCGGATAGTTTAGCCTTTTAAGATTGCCGGCGGCTTCCGTTCCGATTGTCGCGTCGCTGACGGCCTGCTGCTTAAACCTTACGGTAAAGACGCTGCCCTTTCCGTACTCGCTTTCCGCCGAGACCGACCCGTCCATCATCTCGACAACGCTTTTCATTATGGCCAGGCCCAACCCCGTCCCCTCTATTTTGCGGTTGGATTTTGTGTCAAGCTTGGTATACTCCTTGAACAGCCTGCCCATGTCCTCGTCGCGTATGCCCACGCCGGTATCGCTGGCCACGACCGTCATCCACACGTCCTTTTCATGCCGCTCGCAGCCTATGCTAAGTTTCACCGTCCCTTCGGTCGTGTACTTGAAGGCGTTGGAAAGAAGGTTGTTAAAGACGTACTTGATCCGAAGATCGTCCCCGTACAGACGCTGCGGCAGGCTCCCGTCAACGTCCAGAACAAAGCGGATAGGTTTGCCCATTATGTGCATGGTGTTCTGGGTAACGGCGTCGTTAATCAAACTGGAGACGTCGTACTCCACCGGCACAAGCTCGAACTTGCCCTCCTCGATTTTGGAAATGTCCAAAATACCGTTTACGGTGTTAAGCAGTGTGGAACCCGCGTGGCTTATGTTTTCAAGGCTTGCGTAGGTCCTGTCGCTTAACCCGCCGTCCTCCATGACGAGCTTCGACATGCCGATTACCGTGTTAAGGGGGGTACGCATTTCATGGCTCATGTTCGCCAGGAATCTTGACTTTGCGTTGCTGGCCTCACGCGCCCCCTTTAGCGCGGCCTCCAGTTTGTCCGCAGAGGCTTGTATGTCCAGCATCATTTCGTGGCGCAAAAGGGCGGCGACCAGCAGCATCCCGGTGGAACGCATTATCGACTGCTCGTCCGTGGAAAACAGGCGCTCGTTGCGGCAGTAGTCGTAGGAGACGAATCCCCAGAATTTGTTTTTCACGAACACCGGCGCGACGAAGGCCGACACCGTGCCCTGCGTGGCAAGGTATTCCCGCTCCGGAACGGACATCTCGCGCACAAGCCTGTTGATGCAGCCGCCCTGCGACAATATTGTTTCCCATCCCGGAAGTTTTTCCATGTACGGCACGTCCGACGTGAACCCCTCGCCGCTTCGCGGCCTGTGGCTTACGGACCATTCGAACAGCCGCGTGCAGTAGAGATCGCCGCCGGCAATATGGTTTTTCCAGACGCACACGCGATCCGCTTCCACGGCCTTGGCCAACATGCCCATGCTTCCAAGCAGGCCGTTTTCGAAATCGCAAGCCTCGGACTGAAGAATGATAGTCGACGCGGTGTTGACCATGTTCACCTTGTGCACCAGGGACTCCCGGCGTTCGGCCTCCTTTTTTAACAGCGCCTTGGCCCGCTCCAGGGAGAGCCGCTCGCCGTCAAAAAGGTAGTCGTGGGGGAGTTCCCAAAAATCGCCGGTGCCGTCATTGTTTCGCATCACCAAATCACCCTACCTATATCTTAGTACTTTCCCGGGCATCTATAAAGCCATGTGCGCCCGAAAAATTTTCGTGCTATAATTGTTGAATGGCGCTGCTGACCGATCTGCACAACCATTCCTGCCTTTCCCCATGCGGCTCGCTCAGCCTGTCCCCGCGCCGCCTGCTGGAAATCGCCTCGGCAAAGGGCCTGCGGGTAATGGCCCTTACCGACCATAACTCCAGCCTTAACTGCCCGGCCTTCGCGAAACTCTGCCCGCGCTTCGGCATCGTACCCGTCTTCGGCATGGAGGCAAACACCAGCGAGGAAATCCACGTGCTGTGCCTTTTTACCAGCCTGGAGGCAAGCCTGGCATTCGGCGAGTACGCCTACTCGATACTGACGCCCTTTCCCAACGACCCTGACAAGGCCGGGGATCAGGTTTACATTGACGAGGACGACAACATCGACGGCGAGGTCGAATACTACCTGCTGAACCCCCTAGCGCTTTCGATCGAGGAAATAGGGGCGAAGGTCGCCGGGTATTCCGGAATCGTAATCCCCGCCCACGTGGATCGCCCGGCCTTTTCCATGACCAGCCAGCTTGGGGTGGTGACGGGCGGTCCCTGGGCCGCGCTGGAGTGCGTCCGCATCCCGCCGGCGGCGAACGGGTCGCCCCTGGACACCCTGGGCTATCCCCTTATAACCTCGTCCGACGCGCATTACCCGGAGCATATAGCCCGCCGCCCGTTCAAGCTTGACGTCGGCCTGGAAGAGCTGCGGCCTAGGGGCCCGGGGACGGAGGCCGACATTGGGGTTTTGCGGAGGGCTCTTGGTAGCCACCGGGGACATTGAGATGGCTAAAGGTAGAAGATCAACGAGATAGCCGTTCTGGAGGAGGGAATCGCGATGGCGGGGGGAATGCTTTTGAACATAAGCCGCGACGAGGATCAACGCGCGCGGCTCGAGAGCGAGTATAAAGGCCAGCTTGACTACCAAAGCAAGATAGTCCAGGCGAAACGGGAAGGCAGGGAAGAAAGCAGTATGGAAATATTGAACCTCATTGCCAAAGGCTATACGGCGGAAGATCTTAAAAGGGAGATTGAGGCTCGGCGCTGAACCGGCGGACGGCTTCCTTGACGAAGACCGTAAAATCCGTGGCCATGCTTTAGCCCCAATTCGTCAAAAAGTGTCTCCGCCTTTTTTACTTTTCGTGCATTTGCCTGGCGGCGGCGTCCACTGATTTTTCCAGCAAATTGTGCCTTTTTTTCCCCGCCCATGCGCTCACCGCCATCATAACGTTTTCCTTGTCTGCGGGACTGAGATTTCTGTATGTTTTCACAAGTTCTCGTTCCGTCTCGTTCAAGCCTTCTGGCTCTGTGCCTGTAATCAAATATTCCACCGACGTCTCAAGCAATTTGGCGATTTCCTGCCCTACCCTTACGTTAGGATATGT
>WQRP01000052.1 GCA_009786675.1 Treponema sp.
TTTGTACCTGGTGATCAGGAAAGCGGATTCAGCGCCAACGCCCTGCCAGAAGGCGGAAAAGAAAACAGTGATGTTAGGGTTACCCAGGAAAATCTGTATCAGCCCCGTCAGCGTCGAGGTAATAGTCGCTACCCCAGGTTTGCGTATTATGTACGGCGAAAAAGTCGCGACAAAAAAGAAGATGCCGAAAAAGAATTCAAAGGTTAATTCCCCAAGGCCAAAGGGGGCCAAAAACGGCGTTAGAAATATAGCCAGATACACCGTCGACAGACAAATAATCGCGAAAAGTACCGCCAGCAAGCTTACCAGGATAACGTCCTTCAGTTTCCACGCATAAAGATTGAATAGCGACAAAGTTTTTTTGGTTTCCATGTTTTCCTCCTGTTTATTGCGTCCGCCGGCTGGCCAGGGACGGGCTGTTCACCGAAAGCGTAGTTTGTAGGACATAATGGGCCACGTTATTTTCGGCGTAGTCCATTATTTCGTTTAGACTGTCGAAGACATCGCACACGTCGCCTTGCAGTTCGGTTGCATAGTGGGAAATGTTTTTAAATACCCCCCTATCCCTCGTCAGGTTTACCGCATGGGCAATGTGCTCCATATACTGAGGCTCGCCCATAGGGTAAAAGGATATTTTGCCAAGAACGTTGAATCTTTTGCCGGCGAGGTTTGCGGGCGCGTCATCCTCCGCAAGGAAACTGTCCCCGTCGGTATCCCCAGGACAGCCTTTCGAGAACGTCGCTTCCATTGTAATGTGGGTACGGTCGTCATTGACATGAACAAGGCATGCCTTGACGGTATCCACGACATGCGTCCTCTTGCCCCGGTACACGGTGGACAGCGCGTCGGTACCGCTCCACACCTTTTTGGTGTTGACCCGGCCAAGGGCATTCATGATGACGTTTACATAGTCGTCGCCCATTACCGACAGGGAAAACCGGCAACCGGTTATTTCCCTGTTTGTCCCACAGCCCTTCCACGGAATGGGGACATCTTTTTGTTTTTCCATAAAAAAAGCACCTGCTTCCCTAGTATTTCCCGGGAAGCGGCGCCCGCCGTCCGATCACTACCTACGTTGGTATTATCCAAATCAGGTTAGTGGGTTAAGGCCAGCCAAAGACCAAGCCTCTCTCAGCCGCAAACGCAGCACCCCAGGATCTGGAAACAAAATAGCATAGATTCCCAGGGAAGGTCAAGTGCCTTCGGCCGTATTTTTTACTCGAATTTTTTGAGGCAAATTATCGAGGAACCGTGCCTACGCCGGCAACCCCGCGCCATCTGGCATGTCCGTACCCGTGGCGGCACCCGTGCCGCCTCCTCCGCCCATACCGACCCCAAAACCAACGCCCGTATCCGTACCGGCGCCGCTACCGGTGTCCGATCCCGCCCCAAAGCCCATGCCCCTACTGCTACCGGCACCATCCAAAGACTTGCCGCAGGTATAGGACATAAGACCGAGAGCCAATGTTGTTTCGCCCAAAACAGAAAGTTTGTTCATATAAGCACCTTCTTGGGGGAATCCGTTATGTCTCACAAATAAAAGCCTTGGATGCCACCCGCCAAGACTGTATCATTGAATTGGATATTTGTCCAGCGTTTTTTTGCCGTTTTTTCGAGCCCGCGAAAACGCTCAGTATTTTCTAAGCAGTTCCATCGGCTTTAGCTTGCCCGCGCGCCGCGCGGGAATCCAGGACGCCGCGACCGAACAGACAACGGTAAAGCAACCGATTAAGAAGACCGCGTTCCAGTCAATGATTATGGGAATGGTCTCCAGGTAAAAATCGGGATCCAAAATCCTAACGTCGCCGCCCGAAAAGAAGCTTAGAACGGCCTCCAGGGAACGGATCAGGGGGTTAATGGAACTGCCTATCAGAAGCCCCAGGGCAATGCCGATAACCGCGCCACAGACGCCGGTAAGGAAACTTCCCCACAGGAAAACGTTGGTCACGCCCCTCGGTTTCGCGCCGGTTACCTTTAGCACGGCAATGTCCCGCCGCCGCTCCAGCGCAAGCATGGACGTGGCCGAGGAAACGTTTACGGCGGCGACGATGACGATGAGCGCCATTATGAAAAGAAGCATTTGCCTGGTTAACTCGTAGGAATGGTACTGGGAACGCAACAGATCCCTCCATGTGTAGACGCTGAAGCCCGGGCCAAGGGCGGAAATAAGCCGCCACTGCATCACGTCCACGCCCCTGAAGGGATCGTCTATTTTTACCAGAAGGCTTGCCGCCCCCATTTCGGGGCTAATGACCTGCCGCCCCCCCTCGTCCGTGATAATGCACCACAGGGCGTCCAGCTCGTGGTAGCCGGACGAGACGACACCGGTAACGGTAAAGGGCGTAACCCTGGGCAGGATCATTCCACCGGGGCCCGTGTGGATGGTCATGAGCCTAACCGTGTCCCCGGGCCCAACGCCTATGGAATCGGCCAGGCTTCCGCCAAGCAGCATGTCACGGGGGCCGTAGAGCCGCGTCGTGCCGGCAATCAGTTCCAGGTATTCAAGGCTCCCGCCGTCCTCCCAGAACGAGGGGTCGATGGCACGGACGTTCGCGCCGGTCCTGCCGCCCGTGCCGACAAGCACGCCCATGCCGCGCAGTTCCAGCCAGGCGCCCCTTACTCCGTCGATTCCCCGCACCGCGTCGGCGACCCCCTCCAGCCTGTCCGTGCCGGTAAAACTGAAAACCTGCAAATGCCCGGTTCCCAGTTCCAGGTAGCGGTTCAGGATTCCGCGAATCATCCCGTCCGCGACAATCAGCGTAACGATGATGGGGATAAGGCTGACGGCGATTCCGGCGACCGCGCCCCTAAGGTAACGCCCCCCCTCGTGGGCACGGCCCAGGAGGNAGCGCAGCGCTATGAAAAAACTGGCGCGGTGTCTCATTGGCTGTCCGCCAAGGAAGAATGCCCTTCCGCCAACTGCCCGCCCTCCAGGACATACCTGGCCAAAGCCCGGCCCGCGAGGTTCTCGTCGTGCGTTACGACCAGCAGGGTTTTGCCCCATTTTTCCGCGCTCGCGAAAAGCAGCTCGGAGACAACGGCGCTGTTGTCCGGATCGAGGTTCCCGGTCGGCTCGTCGGCAAGGATAAGATCCGGATCGTTCACCATGGACCGGGCAACGGCCACGCGCTGCCTTTCGCCGCCGGAAAGCTGGGACGGATAGTGGCCGACGCGATCGTCGAGCCTAACGTCGGAAAGCAGGGACCTGGCCCTTTCCAGCGCGACTTTTCTTTTAATCCCGGCGATATAGGCGGGCAGCATCACGTTTTCAAGCGCGGTGAAATCCTTCAGCAGGTAATGGAACTGAAAGATAAACCCGACCCTTTTGCTGCGGTACGCCGAAAGCCCCTTCTCCGAAAGCGACGTGATTTCCGCGCCACCGACAAAGGCCCTCCCCCCGTCGCTGCGGTCAAGCCCCCCCAGTATGTTCAGCAGGGTGCTTTTGCCGCTGCCGGATCTTCCGGTTATCGCCACCGAAAGACCCACGGGTATGTCCAGGCTGACGCCCCGAAGAATACGGAGCGTGTCGTTGCCGGACGCAAAATTCTTCACTATGCCCTCGGCGCGGACCATGACATTCTCGCTACTCATAACGCAACACCTCCGCCGGTTGTATACGGGAAACCTTGCGGGACGCAAACCATGCCGCGGCAAGGGACGAAAGGAAACCGAAGCTGAAAATCAGCACGACCTCGCCAGGGATCACGCGCGAGGTAATTTCCGTCAGGTAGAAATACCGCGGCGAAAAAACCGCGAAGTCCCCTATTGCGCCGCCGCCGAAAAGCACCGCGACGGCATTGAGGATATCGATGACGGTATTCACGACCGCCTCCAGGCCGCTGAAAAACCCGGAAATATTCAACGCGATTAACAACCCGGGCACCAGACCCAGAACCGCGCCCGAAAGGCCAATGATGGCCCCGTCCAGGACGAAGATCAGGCGCACGGCCCTTTCGCCGCCGCCCAGGGCCCGCAAAAGCCCTATCTCCTCGCGCCGTTCCAGCAGAATCCTGCGCTGGGCCTGGTAGATGTTAAGGGCGACGACGATGAAGATAAGCCCCACCAGTATGAACATGAAAAGCTTTTCGGTACGGAGCGCGCCGAAAAACGCGCGGTTGTAGTCGCGCCAGCTTGAAAAGTCCGCGTTCTCGAACCGGCCAAGGCTTTCCCTGGCTCGTTCCAGCATCCGCCTGTCATGAAACCGGTTCGCGATTTTCACGCCCAGAACCGGGTCGCCGTCGGAAAAGGCCCGGGCGTCCTCGAAGCGGACAAAAATCCAGCCCATGTCGTAGTCGAAGAAACCCGTCCTGAAAACCCCGGTAACGGTGAAAACCTGGGAGCCGGGGATCTCGCCTTCGTCGACGGCGGCGTCCCCAACGGCGAAAAGCGACGGTATCGAGAAAAGGGTTATCCGGCCACCGGCCCGCACGCCCAGCCGCCTTGCAAGCTCCGCGCCGATAAGGGCGCTGTGGCTTTCGTACAGGTCAAAGGAACCCCACTCGAAGTCTAGGCGCTCGGCCATGGCCGGATCCATGGCCGGAGCGTCCTCCGGAACCCCGCGTACCAGGGCCGCCTGTTGCCCAAGCATCCTGCCCCGGACGATCCCCTGGAATTCCCGGAAGGGAACGACCGCGTCGATCCCGGGAATCGCCAAAAGGGCTTCCCTGGCCTCCCCCGTCCTTTCCTCGGGCACGGAGCCGACGCGCATGTGGTACGACGAGATTTCCAGTATGCTCTCGATAAAGCCAAGCTGGAAGCCGTTCATAACCGATATTATGACGATGAGCGCTAGCACGCCGGTCGCTATCCCCAGAACCGACAGAACCACCGACGGGGGGCGCCTTTGCTTGCGGAAAAGGTAACGCGCCGCGACGAAGCATATCCATCTGAGGTTTTTCTTCCGATCCATTACCGCCGCACCCTCTCCTCGGAAATTCTCCTGCCGTCTTCCCATAGGGCCCTTAGCATCAGAACGCCGTCCATGTAAAGCTCCTCCGTCTCCGTCGTGCCGTGGGTACGCACGATGCGCTCAAGGACGCCGTTGCGAAGCTCGCGCTGGACGACCCTGTAGCCCTCCGGGTCAAACTCGAATTCCGTGAGCCTTTCCTCGCCGTTCTCGGTCCGAAGAATGGCGGCAATCCTGTCCCCGTCCCACGTGTTCCGGATCTTCCAGACAACCTCGTCGTTCGCGCCCAGCATCGTCTGGGTCAGCACCCTGCCCCTGGCGTCGGTTTCGTACCTTACGATGAAACCGTCCCCGGCGTCAAAAAGGGTTTCCATAAAGTCGGTGCCGGGCGTTACCCTCGTTATGAAATGATCCTGGAAAGCCGCGTCCAGCAAGCGGTATGGGAAACTAAGGCGGACCGGCTCCGCGTAAGGTGGCTCGTGGAAGACCCGCCGAACGTACCTAAGCGAAAAGGAGCGGTTGTAGCGGAAATGATCCGTGTGCACGTTCCGGAACTCCCCGCCCGGAACCCTCTTTTTGGTCTCCGCCCTTATAAGAAGGCCCACGTTATAGAAAAAGGCCGTCAGCGTTTCCGTTCCGTCCTCGGCGAAAAGATAGTCCCTTACAATCCGCCCGCTTTCGTTAAACGTCTCGATAAAGCCCNCGGGCGCGGTACCCACGGCGGGTTCCCCCCCCCCCGGGTATGCGGCTTCGTAGGCGTAGGCAACGGTATCGTCCAAGGGGGGAGCCGCGGGAAGGTATTCCCCAAAAGCCGTCTCACCGTATTCCGGTTCCATAAAGGAAAAGTCGTAAAAGCCGCCTTCCGTTCCGTCCACCGGCCGCCTGAATACGGCGTTTAGCCTGGTGACGCCGGCGTCGTCCACGAACAGCCATTGCCTGCGGGATTCCTCGCCCCCCTCGAACAGGACGCGGATTTCAATGTCAAAGTCCTCGCTAAAAAAGGGCCTTAAAAACGGCTCCAGCTCGTCGGGGCCGATGAAGTCTATGACCAGGGCGTGCCTGTTGCGGAGGGCGGCAAGGCGCGAGGGTATTTCCTCCAGAGCCATCCCGCCGGCGTTGGACCTGAACCACCTTGGCGGAGCCGGGGGGATCCATGCCGGCGGTTCCCAATATTCCTCGTCGTCGAAAAGGGCAAGAACCGGATCGTCCGGCGGAACCAGGGCAAGACCCGCGTCGTCCTCCCGGGTAAGGGCGAAAACGCCGACGAACAGCAGCAAGGCGAAAACCATAAGCAGCGGGATTAAGGCGCCCGGCCTTAGAAGCTTCCTAGTCAACACCGGCGAACTCCCTGGAAAAACCACGGGGATCGAAAGGCCGGATGTCCCCGTACTTCTCGCCGTCGCACAGGTACGCGACGGGAAGGCGCAAAACGGACGCCAAAGAGAAGACCACCCCGCCCCTGGCCGTGGAATCGTACTTGGTAAGGATCGCCGCCTCCGGGGAGACCGCCTCGCAGAAGATCTCCGCCTGGGCCATCGCGTTCCTGCCGGTGGTGGAATCCAGGACCAGGTATTTGACGTACCTTGCGCCGGACGCCTTCGTCTCGACTACCCTGTCCACCTTCCGCAGTTCCTCGACCAGCGCGGACTTGGTGTGCATCCTGCCGGCGGTGTCGGCTATGACAATCCCGCCGCCCGCCTGGGCGGCCTCGATCGCGTCGTACACCACCGCCGCGGGATCCCCCCCGGGCTTGTGCGCGACGACCCGCAGCCCCAAGCGTTCACCGTGTATCTTTAGCTGGTCGATTGCCGCGGCCCTGAAGGTGTCCGCCGCGGCAAGAACCGGCCGCAGGCCGTGGGCGTCGCGGTACGTCGCGGCGAGTTTCGCCGCCGTGGTGGTCTTTCCCACGCCGTTGACCCCAAGCATCAGGATTACCGCAGGCCCGCCGGCAGGAAGGCCGCCGCCCGCGCCGGAGCGGAGCGTTTCCTCCAGAAGGACGGCAAGCCTGATCCGGGCGTCCTCCGGGGAATCGATTTTTTCCTTCCTGCAAGCGTCGCGCAAAAGCCCGGCGGTCGCGTAAGCCTCCCTTGCGTCGAAGTCCCCTTCCACCAGAAGATCGGCCAGATCGTCGAAGAACTCGGGCGAAAGACCCTGCCTTCCGGAAAAGAAGGACCTTATTTTATCCGCAAAACTCATCGGCCTTCCCCTACCTGTTCCTTCTGGAAATCCGGACGGCGTTCCGGTTGGACGCGTCCAGGTAACGGGACAGCTCGAAAACGAAGTACCCGACGGCCGGCGCAAGAAGAATCAGCGCGCCGTTGCTTATGTTATGGGCGCGCAGGGCCCTTTCGTATGACTCCATAGTTGGATCGTGGTTATGGGCGGCGATAAGCCCGTTGCTAATCCCGCTGGCGAGCCACGCGGTTATCCCCACGGCCCAAAGCCCGCCCCATGCCCAGTAAAACCGCGACCTGGCGTTGTTCACCCTCCTCTCCCCGGAGGGGGGGGGGATGCTCAGCCGAAAGGTAAAGTCAAACGCGTCGCCGGGCATACTGGGCGCGGCGATGACCGCCCTCGCGGTTTCGCCGGCCGGGCTTTCCAGGGTAACGTACGCCAGGCTGTCGATGGGCAGGCGAAGGGTAAGGGGCGTCTCCCCCGCGAACAGGGAACCGTGGTACACGGCGACGCCCGGGATGGATGGCACGTCTATGGTGACCTCGGCCATGGGAACGGCCCCCAGGGACACGTCAAGCTCCGCGAGCTCCCCGGCGACAAGATCCAGTTCCACGGTCTTTGGAACGTGGCCCTCGGCCGCCACGGCCACCGTTACCCTGCCCGGCGGGCGGTCAACGGCGTCCATCGTCCCGGTGCCGGCGTAACCCCGGTTTATCAGGATTTGGGCGTCCGGTGGGTACGCCCGGATCGCCACCCTGGCCGGGGGGGTTCCGGACAGCGCCGAGGCAAGCCTGGTGGAAATTTCCCCCACCGCCCAGTCAACGTCGTCCATGGAAAAAATCACGTCGTCCTCGTACACGAACGCGTCGACGTAGAGAACGTAAAGCCGCAGCCTGACGAAGAAGCGGCCGTGGAACTCACGCACCTCCCCGGCGAGAAAGGCGTCGGCGTTCTGTTCCCTAGTAAACCGCCGCTCGGCGCCTGGACGGGGCGGGGGCGGAAAGTTGTTGTTAAGGTTGGCCTGGCTAAGGGCAAACACCGGCTCCTCGTTCACGACGGGCCTTTCGCCCTCCCGCCTGGCAAGCTCCTCACGAAGCCTTTCGATGTCCTCGTCGATCCTGCGGAGCTCCCTTCGGTACCTCCAGTTGGGGTCGCCCCTGAACAGAAGCAGGGAACGGTCGTTCTGCCTTCTTGCAAGGGCCTGCGCCGTGGCCTGCACGGACCGCCTCCACTCGTAGCCCTCGTAAAACGCGATCTCCGGGGAAAGCCTGAGCCTGAAGTTTACCGTGCCGAGCTTTTCAAGCAGGCTCCTGGTGATTACCTCGCCCACGACGCGCCTGCCAGGGGAAAGCGCGGAAAGGTCGAACTGCGTCACGGACAGCACCCAGGTGTCGCGCACGGTCTCGACCGGATCCGCGTCCGCCCTTCCGGAGGCGGCCAGCGGCGCAAGGGACAGGCCGCCGCAAAAAAGAAGGAGGCAGGCCGCCCTGCGGCGGATCGCCCCGACGCCGGCCATTACCGAGCCTTCCCCTGGGAGCCGGCAGTCGCGGACCAGGAATGGCGGAGAAAGTCCTCGATGAACAAATCTATGTCGCCGTCCATGACCGCCTGGATATTGCCCATCTCCGTTTTAGTCCGGTAGTCCTTAACCATCGTATATGGCTGAAACACGTAGGAGCGTATCTGGTTACCCCACGAGATGTCCTTCTTTTCCTGGTGGAACCTCTCGTTTTCCTTTTCCCGCTCCTGCCGGTAATGCTCGTAGAGCCGGGCCTTCAGCATTCCCATGGCCACGGCGCGGTTCTTGATCTGGCTGCGCTCGTTCTGGCAGGCGACCACGATGCCGGTGGGCAGGTGGGTAAAGCGCACCGCGCTGTCCGTCTTGTTGACGTGCTGCCCGCCCGCGCCGCCGGCGCGGTAGGTATCGACCCGCAGGTCCTCGGGCCGAATCTCGACCTCGATTGAGTCGTCTATGACCGGAAACAGGTAAACCGAGGCGAACGAGGTGTGCCGCCTGGCGTTCGAGTCGAATGGCGAGATGCGCACCAGCCTGTGCACCCCGGTCTCCCCCTTCAGGTATCCGAAGGCGTAGTCGCCCTCGATTTTGCAGGTTGCGGACTTGATTCCCCCCTCGGCCTCCAGGCGGTCAAGCTCCTCGATTGAAAAGCCCCTGCGTTCGGCCCAGCGGAGGTACATGCGGTACAGCATCTGCGACCAGTCGCAGGCCTCGGTCCCGCCGGCGCCGGAGTGGACGGTCAAAAAGCAGCCGCTGGAGTCGAGCTCGCCGCCCATCATCTCCAGAAGGTTCTGTTTTTCGTACCTTGCGGTGATTTCCCTAAGGCCGCTTTCTATGCCGGCGGTCTCGCCCTCGTCACTAGCCTCCGTGGCGAGCCCGTGCAGGGTTTCAAGGTCGTCTATCTCGGCGTTCAGCGACCTCCAGGGCTCGTAGCGGTTCCGCAGGCCCTTGAGCTCGGCCATAACCTTTTCCGCGGCGGCGGAATCGTTCCAGAAGCCAGGTTCGGAGGCCTTGGCCTCCAGATCGGTTATGAGCCCGCCGAGGGAGTCAAACCCGCCTCCATGTGTCGTGGATTTTCGCCTTTACGTCCCTTATGGGGGAATTTAGTTCCGAAAGCAGCATGGCAACCTCTCTGGGTCAATGGTAGCGCAAAAGCCCGGAAAGATCAACCGCCCACCACGTTCACCGGCGCGCCCGCCAGAAAGCCGGCCAGGTTTTCCACGGCCACGTCCATAAGGCGGGCCCTGGTCTCCCTGGGCGCCCAGGCGATGTGGGGGGTGATGAAGCAGTTCTCGGCCCCAAGAAGCGGGTTGTCGCCGCGAATCGGCTCCCGCGACACCACGTCCACGGCGGCGGCCAGAAGCTTGCCCGAGTTCAGCGCGTCCGCCAGGTCCCGCTCGTTTACCAGGAGGCCCCGGGACGTGTTGATCAGGATCGCGCCGTCCCTCATTTTGGCGATGCGGGCACGGTCGATCATGCCCCGGGTGTCCGGGGTAAGGGGGCAGTGCAGGGAAACCACGTCGGATCCAGCCAGAAGCTCGTCCAGGCTCACGTACCTGCCGATTTTGCGGCCCTCGTCCGTCTCGGTCCTGCTGTGGGCAAGGATTTCCATGCCCATCGCCGCCGCGATTCTGGCCGTGGCCCGGCCTATCCGCCCGAAGCCGATTACGCCCAGGGTCTTGCCGGCCAGCTCGATCTGGGGATAGTCCCAGAAGCAGAACTCCCCGCCAGCCTCCCAGCGGCCGGATCGCACGACGCGGCTGTGGTGGCCGATGTTGTGGCAGACCTCCAACAGAAGGCCGATTGCGAACTGGGCGACGGCCGCCGTGCTGTAGGCCGGGATGTTGGTGACCGGGATGCCCCTGGCCGCCGCCGCGCCAACGTCCACGGTGTCGTGGCCGGTGGCAAGTATCCCTATGTACCTTACCCCCGGCGTCGCGTCCAGGGTCTCCCCGGTGATCCGGGTCTTGTTGGTGATTACGATTTGAGCGCCGCCGATCCTCTCGACGACCTGGCCGGGCAGGGTCTGGTCGTGGACGGTCAGCCTGCCTAGCCCCTCGAAGCCGGCCCAGGACAGATCCCCGGGGTTCAGGGACCGGCCGTCCAGCACGACGATGTCAATCATGTTCGATCCTCCCACGGTACCGGAAGCATATCACCGGAGTTTCAAGACGCTACCTCAGTGTCCGCAGCAAGGCCCGCAACTCTGGGTTCGCCGCGATCTCCGGCTGCACCCGCAGCCCGCCGGAGGGCTGGAAGATAATCTCGTCCCCCGCCTCTATGCGGTCGAAAAAGCCGTTACGGACAAG
>WQRP01000053.1 GCA_009786675.1 Treponema sp.
CCGCCCCCGGCCGGAAAGTCGTAGCCCACTATGTTTATCGCTATCGTGTCGGGGAGGTCCCTGTAGTCGCCGCCGCTTTGCAGGGTCTCGGCGTACATCTTTCCCCAGTAGAACAGGCTTCGGCGATCCATGTTCTTTTTGTCGCGGACCTGCACCTCGATGTTCACCCGGCTCCCGTCGGCGAGAACCGCCCGCACGTCCAGCGAGCATGACTTGCCGCCGATTACATCCTTGGTGTAGATTTTCTTGTCGAAGATATCGACTGTCTCGACGGGCTTTCTTCCCGAGGATCCCAGCACCGCGTTCAGGAATCCAATAAGCTGCGGCTCGTCGCCTTTCTCTCCCATTGTCTTGTAGAACAGGAAGTCGTTGAGCGGGCTGAACCTTCGTAAGGGCTTGTTTCTCTTGTTTGTTTTCATACCCCTATATATGGCGAGAACTCACGTCTTGCTTGGGTTTGCGGCTCGAAAATCTTTACATTCGGTTGGGTCTTGTGTATGAACGGCAAGCCTATGACTTGTACAAGCATAGAAATTACCTGACGGCATGGGAAGAAATGGCGGCCATCCGCCCCCGAATGATATAGTTAATTTACCGCAAAAACTATTTGTCACAAGGGAAGACGAATGACCGACAACACAACAAGGGCCGTTACCAGATAATCGACGCGATGACTACGCCAAGGACCGTGACGACGGACGGGATTACGACCGTCGGCCAGAACAGGTACTTGTACGCCTCCTTGTGCGTGCAGCCCAGAAGCGCAAGGAAAAGGAAAATCGCCGAAACGTGCGGCAGGGTGTCCAGCGTGCCCGCGCCCATGGCGATCAGGCGGTGCAGGACCTCCAGGTTGGCCCCCGCCTCCCCGGCCGCAAGGAAGTACTCGCCAAGGTTCGCCAGGGCGATCTGCGCCCCGCCGGAAGACGATCCGGTGATCCCGGATATAATCCCCGTCGAAACAAGGCCCATGAAGTACACGTTCATCTCAAGGCCCATCACCCAGCCCAGCACCGCCTGGAACGCCGGGGCGTTGGACACGACGTTGCCGAACGCGACGACGGCGGCAAGGCCGACAATGGCGGTTATGCCGTTGTTGGATCCGTCCCCAATCCAGTTTTTAACGCCGGTAAGCGTGATTCGCCCGGGGTTAAGCGCAAGGCAGACAAGCGAGGCGACTATCATCGCAAGCGTGGCCAGTAGCGCGGTGTCGGCGGCCCATGGTGCCCCGGCGACGGTGCTGACGAGCAGGAACAGGATAAGCGTCGCTATGGGAACAAACGCCTTAAGCGGGTGCGGCAGGTTGCCCTTGTCGGCGTTGGCTGCCGCCGCGGCGGCGTCGAAACCCGGCGGGAACGTGAAAACCTCGCCGTTTTTCCTGACGGTCCTTTCCACGTAGCGGAAATACATAAACGAAAGCGCAACGATAATCGCCGCCATTATAAGGCTGAAAACCGGCGCGGCGGTAAGGGGCGTGCCCAGGAACTGCGAGGGGATGATGTTGGTCAGCGCCGGCGTCCCGGGCAGTGTGGTCATCGTTATTCCCGCGCCGCCCGCGCCCATCGGGGCCATGATCGCCGCGCGCGGCAGGTTGGCCTCCTTGAACAGGACGAACGCTACCGGCAGGGCGGCGAAGAAGACCACGAACAGGCTTACGCCGCCGTAGGTCAGGACCGCGGTAAAAATAAAGACCACCGCCATTACGTGCTTCTTGCCGAACCACTTGATCAGCTGGTGGCCAATCGCCGCCGTGCTTCCGGTTTTCTCCATGAACATCGCGTAGATCGACGACGATATGAAGATGAAGAAAAAGCGCGCGATGATGGAGCCGAAATGCTCCGCGTAAAGCCTGGTCAGCGAAGACCAAACATCCATCTGGTTGGCCGCGATAACCACAAGCGCCGCCAAAATCGTAAGGGGTATCGCCTTGATACCCCTGTACGCCCCGATAATCATGACCAGGATTGCCGCAAGCATCCCGATAATTCCGACCGCCATAAATCCCCCTGAGTGCTTGGAAACGGCCTTGCCTGATCGGGCTCGCCGTTTCCGTAAATTTCGACAAACACCCGGTATTTGTCGCAGTCCACTATAATGACGGATTTTGTGGTTTTGTCAAGTGGGGATGGTTTTGGCCGGATTCCTACGGATCGAAGTTTCTCTCCAAAGGCACCCTGACCAGGTTTACGTGGTGCCCCAGGGCGTACCGGCTTTTGAACCTGCCTATCGATGTCTCGGCGGCGCTTTCGAAGACGGCCACCCGGAAGACGCCCCGCTCGTCGAAGTAGGGGACAAGGGCGGCGACGTGGAAGTACTGCCGCATCCAGGGCCTTCCGCGCCAGTCCCTGGGGGCGTGGGGCGCGTACATGTCGTTGTTCACCGCGGCCAGGAAGAACCTGCCCGGCTCGTCTATCGCCAGGGTGTACAGCAGGGGGAGGAGCCCCTCGATTCCGTAGCCGGCGTTCTCCTGGAAGCCCGGGAAGGACCGGACGTCAACGTTCGATCCCCGGCGCAGTATAACCTGCGAGAACGGCTGGCGGCGCACCTCGATTTCCTCCAGGGTGCCGAATGCCGGGGACCGCAGGACGGTTCCGGCCCTGGAGGCCAGGTTCCTGATCCAGTCAAGGCCGAAAAAGGGATCCCGCAGCTCCTCGAAGTCGTCGGTAAAGGACGATCCCCGGTCCCCGAAGGGCGCCTTAAGCGGCGGGATCGCCATCCGCTCGCCGGTGACCGGGCGCAGGATCCCGTCGACGAGCCACTTGGCGAAGCCGGAGCAGTTGAGCCCGGGCTGTCCCCGCTGCTCCTCCCCGGTGGCGATGTACACGAAACGCCCGGAGTGGTCGATCGCGCCGTCGTCGGCGAACCTTAGCTCCGGAAGCCGCTCGCGGACGTTCGCCACGAACCGCCTTTGGTCCCGGAAGTCGTCGGGGTTCGGCTCGAAGTACCTGACCGGGAACCTGCGCCCGGCCATCTGCAGTATGTCGTTCAGCGGCATGACCGAAAGACGGTCCATCGAGATCGGCAGGGTCTGGCCACGGACGACGTAGGCGTCGTATATCAGCACGTCCATCTGGACCCTGTCCGCCCCGAATGGCCGGAACTGGACGAAGGTGTTCGAATCGCTGCGGGGGAAGACCCTGGCCGCCCTTATCGCCCCGCAGTTTCTCGCCCGGACGAACTCCCAGGAACCCTGCGCCCAGCCGGGGAACTGCCCGCAGGCGTGGTGCTGCCTGGCGAACTGGACCAGGATTTCGCCCGGCCTGCCCACGGCGCGGATTTCGACCCTGCCGCCCCCGTCAAGGTCGTGGACGGCGCGGGGCATGGACAGCACCCTGGCGGGGCTTTCTAGAAGCCAGGCGTCCTTTGCCCTGGCCCTTACGGCGGAGTCGTCCACAATCCTTGCCACCGGCGCGTCAAGGCCGAAGGCCGGCCAGGCCGCCAGCGCCAGGCACAGGAACGCCGGGGCGAGTCCCCCGGGAATCGATTTTTTCGTCGCGGAAATGCCCATATCTCCTTTTATTATCGGCCGGGTTTCTGTATAATGTAAGTGCGGAGGCGGGTAATAAGATGAAACTTTACGGCCGGGGACAGTTGGTGCTGGTGTCGGTTTTAAGCAGCCTTGTAACGGGGCTTTTGTTGCTGGGCGTGGGGCTGCCCGTCCTGGTGGCCGCCCAGCGGGACGCCGCCGCCGGGGCGGAAACGCCGTCCGAGTGGGTAGTCCCGACGGACGATCCCTTGGCGGGCTTTCCGGCAGTGGAACCCGGGTGGGCGGCCGGCTTGGATCCGCCCACGGGGACGCCCGTGCAAAGGCTAAGGCCGTTCTCGGAAAGCGAGCGCACTAACATCGAGATATACGAAAGGCTCAACGCCGGGGTGGTGAACATAACCACCCAGACCATGGCGATAAACTGGTTCCTGGAGCCGGTCCCGCAGGCCGGCGGATCCGGTTCCGGCTCGATTATCGATTCCCGGGGCTACGTGCTGACCAACAACCACGTCATCGCCGGCGCCCACCGGGTGTTCGTAACCCTGGCCTGCGGAAGCAGGTTCGACGGGACGGTCGTCGGGACGGATCCGGAGAACGACCTTGCCGTGCTCAGGTTCCACCCGCCGCCCTGCACCGCGCTGCAGGTGATACCCTTCGGCGACTCCGACGGCCTTCTTGTCGGGCAGAAGGTGCTGGCCATCGGCAACCCCTTCGCGCTCGAGCGGACCCTTACCGTCGGCATTATCTCCGGCCTGGGCCGTCCCATACTGATCCCGCGCCAGCGCAGGCACGTCGTGCGCGACATGATCCAGACCGACGCCTCGATCAACCCGGGCAACTCGGGCGGCCCGCTGCTGGATTCGCAGGGGCGGATGATCGGCGTCAACACGATGATCTACTCTCCCACGGGCGGCTCCGTGGGCATAGGCTTCGCCGTCCCGGTGAACACCGCCAGGCGCGTCGTCGGCGATCTTATCCGGTACGGCGCGGTCAGGCGCGGCTGGATCGACGCCTCGATGGTTCAGATTTTCCCCGCGCTGGTGCGCCACGCGGATCTTCCGGTCAGCCACGGCCTTCTGGTATCCCGCACCCACAGGAACGGGCTCGCCGAAAGGGCGGGGCTGCGGCAGGGGAGCACGGCGGTGCGGCACGGGCGCAGCGTCATCTACGTCGGCGGCGACATAATAACGTCGGTGAACGGCACGGACATCCGAACCATGTCCGACCTTTACGGCGCGCTTGAGGCCAGCAGGCCGGGCGACGTCGCCAGGGTCGGGGTAATCCGCGACGGGAACGCCGTGACGCTCGACGTTACGCTCGCCGGACGGGGGAACTGACGTGGCTTTGGTTGGCCGGGAATTCCTTTTCCCCGGTCCGTTTTACGGCAATGTGAGGTAACAAACTGATGGGACTTAACGCAACGCCTTCCTCCGGCCGCGTCCACATCGCCTTTTTCGGGCGGCGCAACGTGGGCAAATCCAGGCTGGTAAACGCCGTCACCGGGCAGGACATCGCGCTGGTTTCGGACGTCAAGGGAACCACCACAGATCCGGTCCACAAGGCGATGGAGCTACTGCCCCTGGGCCCGGTGGTGATCATCGACACCCCGGGCATCGACGACGAGGGCCCCCTGGGCGAGATGCGGGTGCGCCGGGCAAGGCGCGTGCTGAACAAGGCCGACGTCGCCGTGCTGGTGGCCGAGGCCTCGGCGCCGCTCGGCCGGGCGGAAAGGGAGCTCGTCGGGATTTTCCGCGAGAAGGACATCCCCTTCGTCGTCGCCCTGAACAAGAGCGACCTGTCGTCCCTGCGCGTTGCGGGGGAGGAGCCGGCGAGCGCCCTGTCCCTGCCGGAGACCCTGCTTGTAAGCGCGAAGACCGGCTTCAACGTGAACGTGCTGAAGGACCGAATCGCCGCGCTGGTCCGCAGCGACGGGACCGGCAGGAGGCTGGTCGCCGACCTGGTCCGCCCCCTGGACACCGTGCTTCTGGTCGTCCCCATCGACAAGGCCGCCCCAAAAGGCAGGCTGATACTCCCGCAGCAGCAGACGATCCGGGATCTTCTGGAGGCCGGCGCGATTGCGGTGGTGGCCAGGGATTCGGAGCTCAGGGAAACGCTGGCCAAACTGTCCGGCGCGGACGGTAAGGGAAAGGGCAGGCCGGCCCTGGTGATCACGGACAGCCAGGCCTTCGCCAAGGTCTCCGCGCTGGTTCCCAGGGACATCCCGCTCACCTCGTTCTCGATACTGTTCGCCCGCTACAAGGGATCGCTGGAAAGCTCGCTCCGCGGGGTGGCGATGCTGGAGGGGCTGCGGGACGGCGACAAGGTGCTGATCTGCGAGGGCTGCACCCACCACCGCCAGTGCGACGACATAGGCACGGTCAAGCTTCCCCGGATGATCAGGGCGTTTACCGGGAATGAGCCTGAGTTCAGCTTTTGCTCCGGGGGCGACTTTCCGGACGACCTTTCCGGCTACGGGTACAAAATGGTCATACACTGCGGGGGCTGCATGTTGAACGACAGAGAGATGCAGTATCGCCGCCTAAGTGCCGAAGATCAAAACGTCCCCTTTACCAACTACGGCATTACCATTGCCAAGACCCAGGGGATACTTGCCCGGAGCGTCGCGGTGTTTTCCTAATAAAGAGGCGTCCGGGGAAGACCCGACTGGAAGTCGGTAGACCAAACGAAAATGGTAGCTGGAGTCGGACATGCCAAGGATACCCAAAACCCGCCCCTTAGTCATTGCGGTCGCGCTGGCGGCCCTGGCCGTTACGTGCGCCACCCCGCCCAGGGTCGAGCCCCCGGCGCGGGATCAGGTTCTGTACAGGTTCGTCAGGTTTTATGACGGCACCTATGGCTACGACCCCAACTCCCCGGTTCCGTACCACAGGTTCACCGACGAAATCGTAAGGATCCCGGGCGCCCTGGCGCCGGTCAAGCGCCAGTTCAGGTCCGCCTGGGTCGCCACCGTCCACAATCTGGACATGCCCCTGGCCGCCTCGCCGGGGGATTTCCGCCGCGAGTTCGACGCCATACTGGACGTGTTCCAGGACTGGAACATGAACGCGCTTATCTTCCAGGTAAGGCCGACGCTGGACGCTTTCTACCCGTCGCGGATCAATCCCTGGTCCCACTTTCTGACGGGGGCGCAGGGCCGGGATCCCGGATGGGATCCCCTGGAATGGATGATCGCCCAAACCCATGCCCGGGGAATGGAATTCCACGCCTGGTTCAACCCCTACCGCGTCACCGCCGCCAACTACCGCTGGCTTTCGGTTCCGGGCCACACGTCGGCCCAGATTGTCGAGATGGGCACGGTGGATCTGGTGCGCACGCTGAACGCCGTGGGGATGCTTGCCGACAACAACTTCGCCGTCCTGCACCCCCAGTACGTGTACCGCTTTAACGGAAGGCTGTACCTTGACGCCGGTTTCCCGGCCGTGCGCGAGCACGTCGTCGAGACGATCCGCGAGGTAATCGAGAACTACGACGTGGACGCGATACACTTCGACGACTACTTTTACCCCTACCGCGCCGGTGCCCTTGTTTTCGGCATGGCGAACGAGGACAGGGTCGCCTTCGAGCGTTACGGCCTGGGCTATTTTCCGGACACGCAGGCCGGGATCGAGCAATGGCGCAGGGAGAACAACACCGCGCTTGTCCGGGGCGTCCGGGCCGCGATTACCGCCGAGAACGAAAGGAGCGGCCGGGCGATTCAGTTCGGGATAAGCCCCTTCGGCATCTGGGAGCACAGGCAGAACGATCCCCGGGGATCCAACACCCCGACCGGCTCCGCCCGTACCTTCGCCGGGCAGGTCTTCGCCGACACCTATCTATGGGTAAGGGAGGGGCTGATCGACTACGTGATTCCGCAGATCTACTGGAGCTTCGACCAGGGTGCCGCCCCCTACGCCGAGCTTGTCCGCTGGTGGGCCGAACTTGTCCAGGGCACGAACGTGAGCCTGTACATAGGCCATGCCAACTACAAGCACCTGGACAACGCCCCCCACGAACCGGCCTGGATGAACCCCAGGGAGATCGTAAACCAGCTGAAGTACAACCAGCTGCNCCCGCAGGTCGCCGGCAGCGCCTTTTTCCGTTTTCGCCGGCTGCTCCCCACCGCGGAAACCGAGCCCAGGCACGGGGCGGCGAACGAGGCCATCGAGCTTCTGCGCTCGCACTTCCGGGCGCACAAGACAATCGTCCCCGCAAAACCCTGGCTTATGCCCGACGCGCCCTCGCCGCCGCTTAACGTGACGCGCCGAGGCAACCTAGTCACCTGGACCGACGTGGAGGGCAACAACGCCAGGTACTACGTCGTCTACCGCGTCCAAAGCTCGCGAATCAGGCGCGAGGGCCTGGACAGGCTGCTGGGCGACCCGGCGAACATAGTCGGCAGGGTTTGGCGGAACGGCCAGGCGCACGGCTTTACCAGCGACCCGGGCTTGCGGCGGCCCCGGCGCTATGCCTATGTCGTGGTGGCGTTCAACGCCGCGCACGTGGAGTCGGAGCCGGTGCTTGCCAGGGGGCGGTAGAACCCGCGCGCCCCAAAGACAAAGCCCGGCCATCCTGCTATACTGGAAACAGGATGAGCCTGAACTTTATCGACCGCGAGTACATAGAAACACTGCTTAAGGACGCAAAACGGGCCGACGATGCCGCCATTGGCCGCGCGTTGGACAAGGCGGAACGCCTTGAGGGCCTTACCCACCGCGAAATCGCCTCGCTTCTGGTAAACGACGACCCCGGGCACCTGCGGCGGATCCTCGCCATAGCCGGCGAAATCAAGCGCCGCGTCTACGGCAACCGTATCGTCATGTTCGCCCCGCTGTACGTCAGCGATTACTGCGTGAACCGATGCGCCTACTGCAGCTTTAACCTGGGCCACGATTTTGGCCGGCGCAAGCTGACCATGGGCGAGGTGCGCGAGGAGGTCAGGATACTCGAGGAAATGGGGCACAAGCGGCTGGCCCTGGAGACCGGCGAGCACGACGGGGAGTGCCCCATCGACTACGTTCTAGAGTGCATCGAGACTATCTATGGCATGAGGTTCGAGAACGGCGAGATCCGCCGGGTCAACGTGAACATCGCGGCGACCGGGACCGAGAACTACCGAAAACTCAAGGCCGCCGGAATCGGCACCTACATACTTTTCCAGGAAACCTACCACGAGCCGACTTACGCCGGAGTCCACCGGGACGGGCCGAAAAGCGACTTCGCCTGGCACCTTACCGCCTTCGACCGGGCCCAGGACGCCGGGATTGACGACGTCGGCGCTGGCGTCCTTTTCGGCCTGGCCGATCCCTGTTTCGAGGTCATGGGCCTTCTGATCCACAACGAGCACCTGGAAAAAAAATACGGCGTGGGCTTCCACACGATTTCCGTCCCGCGCATCTGCCCCGCCGGCGGAACCGACGTTTCCGTTTTCGCCAGGCCCGTGGACGACGCGGCCTTCGAGAAAATCGTCGCGCTTATCCGCATCGCGGTTCCCTTCACGGGGATGATCCTTTCGACAAGGGAAAACCACGACATGCGAAAAAGGCTCCTGCGGGTCGGCATCTCGCAGCTTAGCGCCGGATCCAGCACCGAGGTCGGGGGCTACGCGAAGCGGCGGCGCAACGAGGCTGCAGCGAACTCGCAGTTCCTTGTAAACGATGACCGCAGCGCCCTTTCGATCATCGCGGAACTGATGGACGACGGGTACGTTCCCAGCTTCTGCACTGCCTGCTACCGCAGCGGCAGGACCGGGGATCGCTTTATGTCGCTGGCAAAATCTGGGCAGATAGGAAACGTCTGCCTCCCCAACGCCCTTATGACCCTTTGCGAGTATTCGATGGACTACGGCGACGACGCCTTCAGGGAAAAGGCCGCCGACCTAATCAGCAGGGAAATCCCCGGGATCGCCGACGGCGGGATTCGCGGGCGCGTCGCCGCCAACGTGGAAAAGATACGCTCCGGCGGCGGGCGGGACTTTTTCGTCTAACGCGCCGGGTTCATGCGCGCCCAGTCGGCAAGGCGGTTTTCCAGCGGGACAAGCCCGTCGCCGTCCGGCCGCCTCGCCCGCTCGCCAAGATAGGGCAGTACCACCCTTTCCCTAATGGCTGGCCAGTCGCCTGGCAGGACGAAGGCGGGCGAAAAGAATTCCTCCCGGGGAATCTTTCCTAGCAGGTCGGGGTAGAACTGCGGGAAAACCTGCTCGGTAACCTGGCGCAGGGCGGAAAACCCGCCGGCTATGCCGAACGATGTTTCCATCTGCCTGAACTTGTGGCTTCTTTCAAGAAGCGTTCGCTGGGTGTCCGCGCGGAAAAACCAGCGGACAAAGGCGTCCGCGGCCCGCGGGGAGCCGCCGCTTCCCGTAAGGCCAAGGTAGGCCGCGCACTCCGCAAGCGGAATGGTCTCCCATTTGCCGGCCAGTCCGGCGATCCAGCGAAAGCCAAGCCTGTTCCTCCGGTCTTCCGCCAGGGTGAAAAAATCCGAGCTGTCCATGTACGCCAAAAGTATGCGCCCGTCCAGCAGCATGTTCGCCGGGGGGACGTTGAAAAAACGGAAGGCAAAGTCGTCCGTGGCCCGCACGCCGGAGTTGGTTTCGGCGATCCAGTCGTGGACGAAATCCATGGCCCGCACAAGGGACGCCGAATTCCACTCCAGGGGCAGCGGCCCCGCGGCCTCCCTGAACGACGCGCGATAGTAGGTCGCGGCCATAAGCAAAAAACCGTCGTCCCATGTCGGGGAAAACCCCATCCTCGTAAACGCGGCCCCCGTTCGCTGGTTGAAGCCCTCGCCAAGCTCCCGCATTTCCGGAAGGCCTATGGTAAGTGGGCCAAGTGTCCGCAGGGAAACGGTTTCCCTTTGCGCCTCGGCGAAAACCGCGAGCGGGGCGTTGAACGACACCGGCAGAAGGTACTGCCTGCCGCCGAAGTTTCCCTTGTCAAGCAGGCGCGGGTAGAAGGCATGGCCAATCGAGTCGTCGCCGCGCAGGAACGAGTCCGCCGGCCTGAAAAAGCCCCGCGACGAGGCGCCCTGCAGCCAGCTTGCCACGACTATGTCCGGGGCGTTCCCGCCTGCGCCGCGCTCCGCCAGCCTTTGGGCGGGAAAGTCGTGGTGGAAGACCTCGACCACGTACCGATCCTGCGTCGCGTTAAAGTACTTCACGTAAAACGCGAACTCCGGCCTGTCCGTCCAGAGTATCGCGACGTTGCCCCCGCCGGCGGAACAGGAGGAGGCGCCAAAGGCCGCCGACACGAGCGATGCAATGACGGTCGCCCGTCGCAACAAGACCCCTAGGCTTTTTTTGCTAAAAATCCTCATCTACAAGTTTTTCCGCGGTCTCGTAAATCTTTTCCAGCACCGTGTCGATCTTGTCCTCGTCGATACTGGAAAAAGCCATCCTCAAACAGTTCTCGCCCAGGGCG
>WQRP01000054.1 GCA_009786675.1 Treponema sp.
AAGCGGATGAAGATGGTCGGCGACGTGGAGCTTCCGCAGAACGCGTTCCTGGCGGTGCTGAAGGCCAAGGAGGACTAGGGAACCCGGCCGCGCCTTCGGCACCGCCGGAGCGTGGTCTTGGCGCAACAGCCGGATGAATCGGCTGTTGCGCCGGTCGTCAGTCGCCGATGGAGACCGCTATTCTGCCATTCCATCCTACAGCGACAAACCTGTTGTTGCCCCAGGTTATGTCTATGATGTCATTGGTTCCGAATGTGCTGTCCTCCACGGCTACCCAGCTAATGCCGTCCATGGAATGTGCCATTATGCCATTTTGCCCGACCGCGACAAACCTGCCACCACCCCAGGCTATGGCATAGATGTGACACGTGAGTGGGTGATCCTCAACGGCTGTCCAGTTAACACCGTTCGTGGAATGTGCCATTATGCCATTGTGATTGCCGGCGACAAACCTGTCGTTGCCCCAGGTTATGGTATCGATCCTATAACCCGCGAATGGGTGATCCTCGACGGCTGTCCAATTAATGCCGTCGGTGGAATGCGCCATTATGTCGTTATGATCGCCGGCGACAAATTTGCCGTTGCCCCAGGCTATTGACCATATATCATTAGTTCCAAACGGGCTGTCTTCCACCGATGTCCAGCTAGCGCCGTCCATCGAATACGCTATTCTGCCGTTGCCCCCCGCCGCGACAAACCTGCCATTGCCCCAGGCTATGGCGTAGATGTCATTGCCTTCAAATGTGTTGTCTACTACGGAGACCCAGTCAATGCCATTCGTTGAATGCGCCATTCTGCCGCGGAACCCTCCCGCAACAAATCTGTCGTTACCCCAGGCTATTGGCCATATCCAATCATGGAATGTACTATCCCCCACGGAAACCCAGCTGCTGCCGTCAATGGAATGTGCCATTTTGCCATACAAATCGCCGGCGACAAACCTGCCAGCCCCCCAGGCTATGGCGTAGATATCACCATCAAGCTGGCTATCCTCCACCGCCGTCCAGTTAATGCCGGCGTTGGTAACATTGACAACAAGATTTCCGGCGGACAAATTTGTCGCCGCATACCAGCCCAGTGCCGCCGCCACGTCAAACGTTACCGCAAAGGTTCCCTCCGCCTGGGGAACCGCCGTGTTGCCGTTATAGCGAATGTTGACCACCGCGCCCGGCGATACGCCGGCGTTCGGCGTAATGCTAACCGCCGTAACGTTCCCAACTGTTTGGGTAAGATTGCCAAAGCTGTAATGCCCGGCAACCGGAGTACGGGGCTGTCCAGGGACTGTTTGGTTTTCGCCGCCATTGTCGTTGTTGCCGGCCGGGTTGTCGCACCCGGCCATCAAAACGGCGGTCGCCAATGCCGCCGCCATAATCCAGTTTTTCGCCTTCACTATAAACTCCTTCTTTTCGGCTCCCGCGTCCTTGCGGGCGCGTACTTTAGTCCTGGTTTACCCGTTCTTTTACGGGCGTTTCCCCCAACGGGGGCTCTATATACAAGCCGAAAGCCGGCTTTGCACCGGGGAACACACCGCCGGGTAGACGTACCACCAGAGACATCGAGGGTAAAACCGGGGCAAATTTTTTTCGTGAGGTAAAGATGCGAATACTAGTGTGTGTGTGTGTGTGTGTGTGTGTGTGTGTGTGTGTGTGTGTGTGTGTGTGTGTTACCAGAAACGGCGGAATTTGTCAAGGGGGTAGATTGGGGAATTTCCTGCCGTATTTTGGGTGCCGTCAACATGTTTCAATCGTATCGTAAACGCCGGGAAAGCGTCAAGATGCCGTCGCAAGTTTCGCGCGGTTATTTTCCCGAGAGGGGCTTACTTCAACGCTGCCGAAAATTACCGTCCTGTTCATGCACCCCCTTGGCCTTGCAATCAATCCGGCTTTTCGTTATCTTTCATAGTCAGGATGAGCATCAGTGAGAATCTTCAAAAATACGTGGTTTGACAGATTTGCCGACAAGGAAGGCATTACGGACGAAGATTTGCGAAACATGGTGGATCTGCTTGAGGCTGACCAGGCTGATGCCAACTTAGGTGGCGGGGTCTATAAGCTAAGGGCCGCCCGCCCCGGCGAGGGGAAATCGGGCGGTTACCGCGCGATCGTGTTTTTCAGGAGCGGGGAAAGAGCGTTCTTCACGTATGGGTTTGCAAAGGCCGATAGGTCTAACATAAACGCTGGGGAGCTGCGGGCATTCAAGGCCGATGCAAAGGTAAGTTTTTCATTAACCGATGAGCAGATTAGGGGCCGATTGGGAAAACGAACTTTGATCGAGGTTTTTTTGGAGGGCGGGCATGAGATACAAAAGCGAGATTTATGAAGTGGTACACCAGGACGCGATGGCAAATTTCGAGGTGGGGGCAATTTCGGAAGCCGAGATGAGGGAGTTTGACGAGATGTGTCTTGCCACGGAATCCAAAGCAGATGAGGAAACCGTGGCGATGGAGCGTATTACCGCATAACTTAACAATAACCCACTCAGGGGTCAACGTATTTCAGGCGTACAGGAAACCACATACGGCGATACAAGACAGCACGTATCGTCAAGAAGACGGCTGCTTTCCAATATAAGCCAAAATCCCGCCGTCCACGTACAGGATATGCCCGTTCACAAAGTCCGACGCGCTTGACGCAAGAAAGACCGCAGGCCCCTCAAGATCCTCGGTTCTGCCCCAACGGGCGGCCGGGGTCTTGGCTATGATGAACTGGTCGAAGGGATGGCGGCTGCCGTCGGCCCGCCTTTCGCGCAGGGGGGCGGTCTGGGGCGTCTCGACGTACCCGGGGCCTATGCCGTTGCACTGGATGTTAAGGTGCCCGAACTCGCTGGCGATATTTTTCGTCAGCATCTTAAGCCCGCCCTTGGCCGCGGCGTAGGCGCAGACCGTCTCGCGGCCAAGCTCGCTCATCATGCTGCATATGTTGATAATCTTGCCGCCGCCCTTTTTTATCATCGAGGGGATTACCGCCTTCGCCACGATGAAGGGCGCGTTCAGGTCCACGTCCACCACAAGGCGGAAGTCGGCCGCGCTCATCTCGGTCATCGGCATCCGCTTGATGATCCCGGCGTTGTTCACAAGGATGTCCACCACGCCGACCTCTTTTTCGATCCTCGCCGCGGTCTCGTTTACCGCGGCCTCGTCGGTAACGTCGCAGACGTAGCCGGCGGCGGGAATACCCTCGGCCCCGTAGGCCTCCAGCCCCTTGTCAACCTGCTCCCGCCCCCTGTCGTTAAAGACCACGGTGGCCCCGGCCCTGTGGAAGGCTCCGGCAAGCGCAAAACCAATTCCGTAGGAAGCGCCGGTAACCCAGGCGACCTTCCCCTTCAGCGAAAACGTGTCAAGAACGCCCATTTGTCTCTCCTTAAACCTCGGGTTATCGCAGATCCTCCGTCCGGATCGCGTCCATGTCGTCGAATGCCTGGTTCTCGCCGGCCATCGCCCAGACGAAACTGTAGGAGGCGGTGCCGACCCCGGAATGTATCGACCAGGAGGGCGAGATTACCGCCTGCTCGTTGTCCGCCACTATGTGCCGGGTTTGGTCGGGCCGGCCGTGCATGTGGAAGACCACCGCGCCCGGCGCCACGTCGAAATACAGGTACACCTCCATGCGCCGCTCGTGGGTGTGGCAGGGCATGGTGTTCCAGACCGAGCCTTCCTCCAGCACGGTCATGCCCATTACCAGTTGGCAGCTTTGGCAGACGGCCGGGTGCACGTACTGGTAAATCGTCCGCTCGTTTACGGTGGCGGCCTCGCCCAGCCTGCGGGGGTTGGCCTTTTCGATTGGGATGAAAACCGTGGGGTACGGGGCGTGGGCCGGGGCGCTGGCCAGGTAGAACTTGGGCGGGTTGGTTTTGTCCGCGGACGAAAACAGCACCTCCCCGGCACCCTTGCCCACGTACAGGCCGTCGCCCTTTTTCATGGCGTACTCGGTCCCTCCGGCGGAAACCACTCCCCAGCCAGCGACGCAGATGATCCCCAGCTCCCTGCGGTCCAGGAAAACGTCGCCGCCGAAGTCCCTGCCGCCCTCCAGACAAAGCGTCTGGCCAACGGGGAACGCCCCGCCGAACACGACCCTATCGGCGTGGGTGTAGCACAGGTTTATCTCGTCCGCGACGAAAACGTCCTCGAAAAGGAAATGCCCGCGCATGGCGTCGGTGTCGTAGCGGGCGGCGTCGTCCGGGTGCGCGGCGTGGCGGATTTCCAGGTTCATGGTTGCTCTCCTTGCCCTTGGGCCCGTGCAGTATACCACGGCGGAAACAACCCCGGATGGGACAAAAACGCGGAGAATGATCACTTTTCCGGTCACGCGCGCCGATAGTATTTCCCCGGAAGATCGGGTATAGTGTAGCCGGGGGGAAGATGGAAACGGCGACAGCACTAAACGACTCCGGCATAGCGCTTACCGAGGCGAACCGGCCAAACGACGCAATCCCTCTCTTTCGAAAGGCGCTGGTAATGGAACCAGACAACCCCCTTCTGTGGCTGAACCTTGGCATAGCCCAGCAGCGCACCGGGAACTACGAAGAGGCGATCGACAGCTTCCACCGGGCGCTTAGGATAGACGAGAGCCTTACCGAGGCGTGGCTTTCCATGGGTCTTATCTACTACGAGACCGAGGAATTCGACATGAGCGAGAACTGCTACCACTCGGCGCTGGCGCACGACGACGCCAACCCGAAGGTCTGGAACAACCTGGGGGTCCTGTCCTTTTCCAAGGGGGACTTCGACGACGCCAGAGCCTGCTTCGAGGAGGCGGTAAGCCTGGTTCCCCATTACTACGACGCCCTGTTCAACCTTAGGGACACGTGCAGGAGGCTGGGCGACCACCGCGCCGCCGGGGAATTCGATCGGGCCCTTTCGGGGCTGCCCAACAGGAACGGGCCGGTCGCCCACCCCGGAGCCGGCGGATGAGGGTTCTGTACGTCGCCGAGATAGTGGGAAAGGCCGGGGTTTACGCCTTCAAGAAGTCCCTTCCGGAGCTTAGGCGCCGGTATCCCTGGGATTTCCTGGTCGCCTGCGCGGACGGCACCACCGGGGGCAACGGCCTGGGCAGGAACCACGCCGCGTACCTGCACAAGCTTGGGGCGAACGTCCTGACCACCGGGGAATGCTGTTTCTACAAAAAGGACCTGACCGAGAACATGGAAAAGCTTCCCTACGTGCTGCGGCCGGACAACCTTAACCCGGAGGCCCCGGGCTTCGGATCGCGGATATACAAGGCGGCCGGGGGGAAAATAGCCGTGGCGGTGCTTCTGGGGCAGAACGGGTTCGCCAGGCTCCACGGCAACAGCCCCTTCGCCCACATGCCGGCGCTGCTGGAACGCCTGCGCCGGGAAACGCCTTACGTGGTCGTCGATTTCCACGCCCAGGCAAGCGCCGAGAAAAAGGCCATGTTCTTCGCGGCGGACGGGCTCTGCTCCGCCGTAATCGGCTCCCACACGAGGGTTCAGACGTCCGACGAGCGCGTGTTCCCCGGCGGAACCGCCGCGATAGGCGACGCCGGCCGCACGGGATCGTCGGAATCCGTTGGCGGCTGCGAGACCTCCTCCCGCATAGGGGAATACCTTTCCGGCATTCCGGACTGGACCAAGGAAGCCTGGGACAAACCCGCCCTGCAGGGCGTGTACCTGGACATAGGGGCGGACGGCAGGGCCCGTTCCATAGAGCGCGTCCGGATCGACGTGGAGGCGCCGGACCGCGCCGAAAAGGACGGGAAGGACGGCGGGACGGAAACCGAATAAAACCCCACGGCGTTACACTGTACCTTTTCCCCGTTATCACATATAATGAAAACGATGCTGTTTGATTTCGTTTTTGCGCTCAAGCGGATAAAGGTGTTTGCACTCGTCGGGGAAAGCGGTACGGGAAAGAGTTTCCGCGCGAAGCTGGTGGCGCACAAATACGGCATCGAATACATCATTGACGACGGGCTTTTGATCAGGGACAACCGGATAATAGCGGGGAATTCGGCCAAGAAGGAAAAATCGTTCCTGGCGGCGGTAAAGGTGGCCCTGTTCGACGAGAAGCTCCACCGCGACGAGATTGCCCGCAAGCTCCAGAGCGAAAAGATACGAAAGATTTTGCTGCTGGGCACGTCGGAAAAAATGGTGCGGAAGATAGCGGCCAGGCTGCAGATTCCCCCGCCTAAGAAAATAATCAAAATCGAGGACGTCGCCACCCAGGACGAGATCGACAAGGCCATAAGAACCCGCCGCATCGAGGGCAAGCACGTAATACCCGTGCCGGCCATCGAGGTCAAGCGCAATTACCCCACTATCTTTCACAACGCGCTTCGTATCTTTATGGGGCACAGCGAGGCGGGAATAGGCCCCACGCCGGGCGTCCACGAGAAGTCCGTGGTGCGGCCATCGTATTCCAAACGCGGCAGGGTGATTATCTCCGAGGCCGCGCTAAGCCAGATGGTAATCCACTGCGTGGACGAGTACAACCAGAACATACGCATAAAAAAAATCCTTGTGCGGAACACCGAGATAGGGTACAATTTGGCAATCACCATTGACGTTCCCTACGGTACCCAGCTTGGGGGAAACATCCACGAACTTCAGCAGTACGTCATTGACAACATCGAAAGGTACACCGGCATCCTAATCGAGGAAGTAAACATTATTATCGACAAAATAATCCAGTAGGAGGGGACAGACATGGGTTTTGCCAACCGGCGTTTTATCGGGTGGTTTTTGTTTCTCGCGGGCGCGGTTCTCCCGCATACCGCCTTCGCCAACCCGGAGGGCGAGGCGGGGTTCCAGGTGTTCCGAACGGAGCATTTCGAGATACGCGCGCTTCCGGAGGACGCCATGGTCCTGGCCGCGCAGATGGAGGGAAGGTTCGCCGCGTACAACCGGGTGTTTCGTTTTAACCCGGGGACGCTCGCCGGCCCCCTAAGGATAAGAGCCTTTCGGGACGGGGAACAGTACGAAAGCTACGTCGCCGCCCGCATCGAGGGGGGGGTTCCCCCGGGGGCGGTGTACCTGCATTTCGCCCAGCCGGAAATGCGGGAGCTGGTTATCCACCTGGGAAACGAGGCGGAGACCCTGCCCTTCCAGGCCTTTATCCAGTTTCTGCGGGCCTTCGTTCCCAACCCCCCGGTCTGGATACGGGACGGCTTCGGGGTGCATTTCGCCACTCTGGGCTTTGACGCGGAAGGGCGGCCGGTGCACGCGGAAAACCTTGCCTGGCTCGACGCGGTAAAGGCCACGCGGGAACTGCCCACGCCGGAGGCGATAATGCGGACGCTTGCGCCCGAGACGGTGGAAAATTTCCCCGGGCTGGCCTGGTCCCTCGTGTCGTTTTTTCTTAACTCCGGCAACGACAATTACCTTCGCAGCCTTACGGAAGGCTTTATGGTGCTGTCCTACGCCAATACGGCGGAGGAAAACGCCGCGGCGGTTTTCAACCGGATAGCCATGTGGAACGACATGGGCGCCATGGCGAGGGACCACCTGCTGTACCTTGGCTCGCGCGACTCGTTTGTCGGGCTGATCGCGGAAGGCCAGGCCGCCTACATCGGGGGAAGACCGGCGGAGGCGGAGGCGATCTTCCGGCGGGCGCTTGGGATACGGAATGACCATTACGCGGCCTGGTATTACCTTGGCCTTCTGGCGTACAACGCCGGCGACACCGAGACCGCCGAGCGGTACTACCGCATCGCGCTTGGGTTCGGCGCGGACAACGCGTCGATACTGTACGCCCTGGCCCTGAACGCCGCGACCGCCGGCAGAACGGCCGAGGCGATCGAACTGTTGCGCCAAACCGCCGAGCTGGATCCGGGGCGTTTCGCCGAAAGAGCCTCGATCCTGATCCTCCGGCTGGACGGCATAAGGGAAAGGCAATGAGCGAAATCCAGGTGCGCCACGCGGGCGGCGCCAACGGAAAGGAAAAAACCCTGAGCCTTCCCTACGGCACCGTAGCCGACACCCTGCTTTCAGACCTGGGCATCGACGAAACCACGACCGTGGCGCTCAGGGTGAACAACGAGATCCGCCCGCTAAAAACCAGGCTCGCGGTCAACGCCACCCTGGAACCGGTGCGCCTGGAATCGCCGGAGGGCACGATGATTTACCGCCGCTCGCTTTCCTTTCTACTCGCGATTGCGGCGCGAAAGCTTTTCCCGGATCGCGGACTCTACGTGGGGCATTCCCTGGGAAGCAGCTACTACTACACGTTCAATTCCGGCAAGCCGCCCACTAAAAGCGAGGTCGCCGCGCTGCAGGACGAGATGCTGGCCCTTGTGCGGAAAGACCTTCCCGTTACGTTCAAGTACCTTGCCTACGAGGAAGCCTGCGAGATGTTCGCCAGAAACCGGCAAACCGACACGGCGCTGCTTCTGGAGCGTCACAGCAGCTCGCGGATAAAGGTGAACGAGTGCAGGGGCTTCCTGGACATTTACGTCGAGCCGCTCGTGCCGCGCACCGGCTTTCTTTCCGTCTTCGCCCTTATGCCCTACAAGGAAGGCTTCCTGTTGCGCTTCCCGGGCAGCGGCAAGGGGATGAGCCTTGGCGACTTCGTGGACGAGCCCAAGATCTTCGACGTTTACAGCGAGTACAAAAAAT
The DNA here is from genome assembly GCA_009786675.1 of Treponema sp. The sequence goes on from WQRP01000054.1 coordinate 8,569, forward strand.
GGGGGCGCATAGTCGGCGTGCGGGTCGTGGGGGAGCTTAACTCCATGGCGGCAGGCAGAACCGTGCGCGACTACATACGAATCGCCGAGGCGCACCAGGCCCGCAAAATCGCGGAAATCGCCGAACGGGTTTACGACAAAAAGGAAACGGTAAAAACCGTGCTGCTTGCCGGCCCGTCCAGTTCCGGCAAAACCACGACGGCGAAAAGACTGTCAATAGAACTGATGGTACTTGGCATCAGACCCATTGCCATAAACCTTGACAGCTATTACGTGGGAAAGGACAAGACGCCCCTCAACGAAAAGGGCGAGCCCGACTACGAGTGCCTGGAGGCGCTCGACGTCCCCTACCTGAACGAGCAACTGCAGGACATTTACAGCGGCAAGGAAATAAGCCTGCCGGTCTATGACTTCAAAACCGGAAAAAGCGAAAAGTCCGGCGGCCAGAAAATCCGGACGGGACGGCGCACCGTGCTGATAATCGAGGGCATACACGCGCTTAACGACGCGCTTACCCCAAGCATACCCAGGGACAGCAAGTTCAAGCTGTACGTTTCGGCCCTGTCGCAGCTTAACCTTGACGACCACAACCGCATCCCGACCAGCGACAACCGCCTGCTTCGGCGCATGGTTAGGGACTCGCAGTTTCGCGGAAAGGATGCCCGGTTTACCATTGGGATGTGGCCGGACGTAAGGGCCGGGGAACGCAAGTATATCTTCCCTTTCCAGAACACCGCGGACGTGGCCTTTAATTCCGCGCTGGACTACGAGCTTTCCGTGCTAAAGTACTACGCCGAGCCGCTCTTGCGGGCGGTAAAGCCAGGCCATCGCGAATACGCCGAGTCGTCCCGGTTGCTTTCGTTTCTGGAAAACTTTACGCCGATACCGCCGCAACACGTGCCTGGGACAAGCCTTTTACGGGAGTTTATCGGGGACAGCGAGTTTAAGTATTAGCTAGGCACTAGAGGCGTTTTGCCCGCCACAGATCGTCCAGCTCGCGGGTTTGGACGGCGAACATTTCCTTGCGATATTCGCCCTCGCGCTTTTCCTTTAGCTTTTCCATAACCTTTAGCTGGCGGGAAGCCTCTATGTACAGGTTCCGTTTTTCCTCGACGACAAGCTGTGCCCTGGCCGCCTCTTCCATAAGGCGTTCCGCTTCCTGTTCCAGGCGCTGTATGTAACCGTCCCAGGCAAACATGGAAACGGCACCGCTCCCGCCCCCTGTCACCGCAATCCCCGAGAAACGCTCCCTGCCCGCGTTAAGCTGTGCGGCGGCGTTTTGCTTTATCTTGTTTTCAATTTCGGTAAGAACGCCAATGGCCTTGCCAAGTTCAATTTTGGCTTCCTCTTCGCGGTACTGGCGTAGCTCCAATACCTTTTCGAGGTTAAACCTGAACCTTTTCATTTGCCCCGCTGGTTAAGCCCGGCAAACAGGGAGGCGACGGTATTGGCGACAGAAGGATCCACGCCCCCAGCCTTGCCAAACGCGGCACCTGGAACCGTGTTCGGAGCCACACCCGCCTGCGTGTCACCACCAGCCAAGCGACCGTCCGGAAACTCGCCGGACGAAACAGGAACGCCGGATATCCTTTCCATCATCGCCAGGGTGTTTTCCAGCGACGATCGCTCGTCAACTTCCTGAACAAGAAATTCGTCTATGGCCCGATGCTTAGCAATGGCATCGTCAATAAGCGAATTCGATCCCGCCTGATACGCGCCCACATTTATAAGGTCTTCGGCCTCGGCATACACCGCCATGCTCCGACGTATGGAAGCCGCCGCCTTCATTACCGAAGGCCCTGACACGGCAGGCGCAAGACGGGAAACGCTTTGCAGCACGTCTATCGCCGGATAATGATAGGCTTGGGCAAGGCGGCGCGAAAGCACGATATGGCCGTCCAGAATACCACGCACGGTGTCCGCCACAGGTTCGTCCATGTCGTCGCCGTCAACCAGAATCGTGTAAAACCCGGTAATACTGCCAACGTCGGAAGTACCGGAACGTTCAAGCAACTTTGGCATGGAATCAAACATGCTTGGCGTATAGCCCCTGGTCGCCGGCGGCTCACCTGCGGCAAGGCCGATTTCCCGCTGGGCACGGGCAAAACGGGTAACCGAATCAAAAAGCAGCATAACGTCCAGGCCTTGGTCGCGAAAAAATTCGGCAACGGCGGTTGCGACATAGGCACCCCGCAGACGGGACAGGGGCGGGGAATTAGAAGGTGTTACGATAATTACACTGCGGGCAAG
>WQRP01000055.1 GCA_009786675.1 Treponema sp.
TCCGTGTTGATAGGCTTGGTGATATAGTCCGTGGCACCGTTCTGGATAGCCTCGATAACGTTGGCTCTGGCGGTCTTGCTCGTAACCATAATGATCGGCAGATTTTTGTATTTCTCCACTGCCCTAACCTGTTTCAGGAAATCCAGCCCCGATAGTTTGGGCATGTTCCAGTCGAGCAAGACAAGCTCGATAGGTTCCTTTGCCAATTGCGCCAGTGCCTCCGTGCCGTCGTCGGCTTCGACAACCTCGCAGGCAATCTTCATTTTTGAGAAGACCGACTTCATTGTGTTACGCATAATCCTAGAGTCATCGACTATCAATACCGTCAGAGCCATATTATCCCCCCTGGAAGCGCGTTTAGAAACCTAGTGCCCAGTATACACAATTTTTGCCGAAAAGACAAGCCGGATTTGAAAAGCATTTGCGGTTTATTTCCCAACGCAGAATTTGCCGAACATCTCCTCCAGGATATCCGCGGTGGAGACCTCCCCGGTGATTTCGCCCAGCAGGTTCACCGCGTCGCGTAGCAGTGGAGCAATCAGATCCAGGGGTTCCTCCCGTTCGCCCAGGGTTAGGGCCTCTTCCAGTGCGGACACGGCGGCTTCCACCAGGTTTTTCTGCCTGGTCGTTCCTATGGCCGGCTGCGGAGTGCCCGCCGTTTCCGGTTGTCCGGAAATTTTTCCGATGGCAGTGGCAATTGAGGCCGTCAGTTCCGCAACGCCCCCGCCTGTTTTTGCGCTTATCCCAAGCAAATGGCCGGCGGCGGTTTGCCGTGCTTGGGGCATTGGGGCGACGTCGGTTTTGTTCCAGATTGGTATGCACGGTAAAGGCCGCGAGTTTTGCCGGGCCGCAAGCTCGCCGATAAAAGCCGAGTCCTCGTCCGTAACGCCGTCCGCGCCATCGATCAGGTATAAAACCAGTTCGGCGTTTTCGAGCATGGCGCGGCTGCGTTCCACGCCGATTGCCTCGACCGGATCCGGGGAGTCGCGAAGGCCGGCGGTGTCTACAAGGCGGACGGGAATTCCCTCTATGGAAACCCAGGCCTCGATCCAGTCGCGGGTGGTGCCGGGGATCTCGGTGACTATCGAACGGTCTTCCCTTATTAACAGATTGAACAGGCTGGACTTGCCGGCGTTGGGGCGGCCGGCGATTACGGCCAGGATCCCTTCCTGGTATATCCGTTCCCGCCTCCAGGATTCGGCAAGCCTGTGCAGCCTGGCCAGCGCTTCCTCGGCAAGCCGCCTGCCCGGGAGCCGCCCGGCGTCTTCCTCGGCATCGATGCCGATTTCGTCCTCGGAATAGTCCAGAAAGATTTCCGCCCCGGCCAGGACTTCCACCAGTTTTTTTTTGACGACGTTGATTTCGTTTTCCAACGCGCCGGAAAGCCGGTTGACCGCGTTGCGGCGGCCCGTTTCCGTCCTGGCGGAAACCAGTTCCATTACAGATTCGCAGCGTGTCAGATCCAGCTTGCCGTTCATGAACGCGCGAAAGGTGAACTCGCCAGGGAGCGCGTCGCGAAAGCCGGCGGCGCGCAGGGCGGCCATTACCCCGTTTCCCGTCGCGGTTCCGCCGTGGCAGGAAATGTCCAGGCTGTCCTCGCCGGTGTAGCTTTTCGGGGCGCGGAACGCCGAGACCAGCACCTCGTCAATTTTATCGTTCCCCGGGGAAACAATCCAGCCATGAATTACCGTGTTTCCCCGGGCTTGTAGCAATTTGTCCTTGGCGGAAAAAACACTCGCCGCAAGTTCCAACGCGCCCGGGCCGGAACAGCGGATCAGCGTGAGCGCGCTTTTGCCCGGAGCGCTTGCAAACGCCGCGATTGGGGAATCGTCACCGTAGGAAGCCCCGGTCGGAGCCACTAGTCGTGTTCCTGGTAATGAATTACGTTGCTCTCGCTAAGCCTCGCGACGCGGAAGATCCAGGGCGCGCCGGCCGTGACCCAAAGGGCCAGCAGGGCAAAACGCAGGAAGACAAGAAGCTGGTGGTTTTCGGAATTCTGCAGCGCCGCAATAAGATTCCCGGACGGGATAAAAACCAGGAGCGCCCCGGCGGTACCTATGGCGCAGCGGGTGAACAGGGTCAGGTACCTGGCGAACCCAATCCTGCTTAGGGGCGCAAGCGCGGTAAAGCCGATGTAACGCTTGCACAGATGGAAACCAGCCCCCATGCCAAGAAGCACGCCGGCCGGTATAAGCACCTCGACCGATGGCCTGTGCAGAATCATGGCGAAGGACAGCCCGGCGACCGCAACCAGCCCGGCTCTGGGGGCGTATTTGGACAGCAGGACTTCGACACGTTTGCCGGCAAGGAAGTAGGCGCACAAAAGCGCGCCGCCCACCAGCCAGCCGCCAAGTATGTCCGTGGGAAAATTCGCGCCAAGGTATACCCGGGAAAACGCCATCAATAGACAGAAAACCGCCGCAAGGACAAAATGCAATTTTTCTCTTCCCCAAGAGGCTATTATGAACCACACGACCAGCGAATTCTGGGCGTGGCCCGATGGAAGCCCCCCCATGCTCGCCGGAACCATTCCCAGCGATGGGTCTAACCCCGGTAAAAACGGGCGGGGCTGGTCCAGCAAAAATTTAAGGACAATGTTCAGCCATGCCGAGACAAGCAGGACGGTTCCAAGCCGCAGTGCCTTTTTCTCGTCGACGCACCAGTAAACAAAGGCAACCAGAACCATGTAGGCCGCGCCGGAACCAAGCACGCTTACGGCCCGCATGAAAAAATCCATCGGCGGATTCGAGCCGCCTTGAACCGCCCTTATGACACCCAATCCCCATTCAAGAATTGCTTCCATAGCAGCTAGAACCCCTCGAAAAAAGTCTGCTGGATATTGCTGATTGCCGCGGCCTGGCCCCTGGTGGGCGAAACCGACGCCCTTGCCTGTTCCATTATCCGGCGAAGCTGGGATTGCAGGGTTTCCGCGTCTATCGAAATCAGCACCAAGTACTCAAAACGTTCCAGGATCCGCGGTTCGTCGTAGGTCTCATCGTCCCCGGCGGAAACCATTTCCCGCCTGACCCAGAACATCTCCTCCCTGACCGCGCCGGGAAACTCCCCGTTGGACACGCTTCTTATCACCCTTATAAAGAAGTCGCCGTACTCGTCGTCCGGGTACAGCGCGGTCTCGGCGACGAACCTGCGTTCGACCCTGTGGACAATCAGCCTGGCCAGATCCTGTTCCGGGGAGAAGTTTTTCGCCCATTGCCTAAGGGCGTTAAAATTGTTCCCCTGGTTTCTTCCAATAAAGACGTAGCGCTCGTCGAACCGTTCCATGTCCTCGATCATGTCGATTCTGCCGGTGTAGAAATAATGCACCCAGCGGGGAAGGTTCGTGTTGCCGGTTCCGTTCTGCGATTCGACAATCCGCCATGTCTCAAGGGGATCGGTCCATTCCTGGAACCTGTCCCCGACCGGATCCCGGGGGACAATTATCCTTTGGGGCGTCTGCCCGACGCAGGCGGCCAAAACAAACGGCAGTATAAAGGTAGCGCGTAGTAGTTTCATGTCAGTAGCCCAGTCTATATTATTTTCTGGGCGGACACAATGCCCCGGCCCGGGGAAAACCGCGGGCGTCTTGGCCTAGGTGAGCGCGGTGCTCGCGTCGGTATTTCCATAGGGCGTGGCTCCCACCGGGGCTGTCGGATGGCTGGGGCTCGTGGCGTCCGCGGCGGAAGGCGTCCCCTCGTCCTCGGGAACATCTTCCTCCGGAAAATATGGCCGGGGAAACGGCGACGATGAAAACATGACGGCGAACTCGTTCCAGACGGTTGTCACGGAAGGATCGACGACCCTGGTTTCCATAAGCGCCGGAAGGGAAATTTCCGCTTCATCCCATTCCGTAAACCCGTCCTCGCCCTCGAGCCGGTCGGAATCCGAGGGATCTGCGTCGGCCGGCGTTGTCGGGCCGGCGGACTCCTCGTCGGGCACAAGCGCCAGCCTGGTGACTATCCGCGTGGGCGCCTGCGTCCAGGAATCTAGGGGCTCGCCGCCTAGCCTTACAATCCCCTCTCCGGTCAGTGCGTCGGAAAGACGCACGCCATGGACCGCGCTTTGTAGGAGGGCTTTTTCCCCCAGGCCAAGGTTGGCCTCCAGGTGGTCAGGATGGATGTAAAATTTCACGGCGGCGGGGATCAGGGTTTGTAGGTCGATATGGGAAAGGAACACCGGCACTTCGATGGTCGTTTCCGCCGTGCCAAGGCGCAGCACGATGGTGTCCCCGTTACGGGACAAATCTATCCAGGCCCCACCCAAGGGCGAATCCGAGGGGAAGAACGCGCTGAAAATGGTTCCCTCGGCGATGGACTTAAAGTGGAAAAGGAAAACGCCTCCGCCGTGGCTTTGGTCCTCGCCCAGGAAGTTGACCGGGGAAAGCAGGAAGGCTCGGTTGTCGCCGGTGGAAAGGCCGTAGCTGTGTCCTATCGAAGTCCATAGGGGGGTGTTTTCGTCCCCGGGTACAAGGAAACGGTCCTCGTCCTGGGCCGATACCGTGTCGTTCAGCCTTCCCTCGAACCTGTACCACCTGTACAGCTCGGCCGCGCCCGGGGTAACCTCGTCATCCTCCGGCGGGGGAAGGTGGAAAACCCCTTCCGCCAGGCGGTTTCGCGCGGGGTGTCCCTCGCCGGTGCCGAAGAAGAAGCCCGCGCCTTCCGCCGTCGCGGAGACCGGCAGAAGGATCTCCCTGGAAATACCGACGAAATTACGCCTGTTTCCAGGGGGGGTGAACGGGAGGATTTCCAGCCGCAGGGGATGGAAGGCCGTCTGATCCGGAGCCTCCCATAAGACGCTCCCCGCGCCGTCGCGAGCCCTTCCCTCGCTGATTATGTTCCTGCCGCTGTGCCAGATTAGGTAGGGATCCAGGCGGGCGTCAAAGTCCAGCCTTGCTTCCAGCAGTACCTTTGTCCCCGGCGGAACCAGGCGCGACCCGAAGGTGCCGGGCAGGGACATCGAGATGTCCCTTAGGGAAAATTCAGCGTCGCCAAGGTAAAAAACGGGGAGTTCCGTGCGTCGCAGAACCGCCCTGTTCCCAAACACCTCGAAAACCATGGTGTAGTGGCCTATTTCCATGCCCTCCGGCAGGACAAAGGGGGGCAGTTCCTGGTCGAATGATGCTACCGCGATTTCCAGGATCGAATCCCCGGTTTCCGGCTGGGCGTCCCCTTCGCCGCCGGTTCTGGTTCCCCGGCTGTCGAGGACAAACCTGATACCGTACCCGAGGGTCTCGCCTTGCTGGTTCCGCATGTAGACCAAAAGGCCGGCCACGTCGGGGTCGTCCCTGACCGAGGTGGCAAAATACGGGTAGATCCTGTCGCCGGAGCGCAGTATGGGAAAGCCGTCCTCCACGGGCGTGCCGTTGACGCTTGCCCTGACAAGGTAGCTGTCGGCCGAGGGAAACAGCGTGGTCATGTCCCCGCACGACGACAAAACGAGGAAAAATATTAATGGTACGGCCGCCTTCCCGACGGCTTTTACCGTCATGTTTTTATCATAGCATTATAGAAGGGAAAATACCAGGCCTATGTGGGCGTTGAGCCAAACATATTGACTTTTTTTGGGGCTTTGGATACCCTAAGAGTGCGAAATTGTCTCCGTGGCCGTATGGCCGTGGGGCAAAATAGAACTTGAAAGGAGCACAGTTTCTTATGAAAAAAGCAATTTTCGTTGCCCTTGTCGTGGCGGTGGCCTTTGCCGCCGTTTCTTGCGCGGGGGCTCCCCCGGCCGCCCAGGCTCCGGCCGATCCGGTTGGCGATTTCATTACGGAGGCTCGCAGGAACGCCCCCGAACATGCCCTGCTTGGCATAGGGGTCGCGCCGATGCCCAACCCCGCCCAAAGATCCCTGCCCACGCAGACCGCGACCGCCAGGGCGATGGCGGATCTTGCCCGCCAGCTTAACGTCGTGGTCAGCAACATGATCACCGACTACATCGCCGGATCGGAAGCCGATCCCCAGGCGTTTATGGCGTTCCAGGAAAGCGTTACGCAGACGCTTGCCAGGGCGCAGCTTGTGGGCGCCAGGCCCGCCGCCGAACGCCTGATTGACGGCCAGCTTGTAATGATCGTGGAGCTCGCCCCTTCGAGCGCCGCCGACAACATCCTTAGCGCCAGCCAGTCCGCGGCCGCTTTGGCTCCCCATATGGGCGCCGCCATGTGGGCCATGGATCGCATGGAGCAGGCCATGGAACAGCAGAACCTGACCCCCCCGATAATCAGGAATTACGACTGATTGTTTGGAAGCGGGCTTTTGCCGTCTTCTTGCCAAGGTGCCTGATGGACAAGTCGTTCGCCTTCCTGTGTGTGGCCGTTTTCTTTTCCGCCTGTGCGTCCTATGCGCCTAAGGCAACCGATTTTTCCATGGCCGGGCAATGGGAAAGCGGGCATTTTGTCGCCGGCTCGCATTGCGGCGACATGGTCGTCATTGGGGTGTCCAGCCGGCTTCGAAACCTGGAGGAGGAAATCGAGGCCGCAAAAATCCACGCCGCCCAAAAGGTTGCCATGTTCCATGGCGCGGGCGGGGTGGTGACGTTTGTCAACAGGACGGGCGGCCACGTCTTTGATTTTCTCGCTCAGTCCGAAGTCAACATTGCCCCCTTTAACACCAATTACGCTCAGTTTGCCGAACGGCTGGTCTTTGATCCGGATCTCGACGTCCTGCGGTTTGATCCGGTGGGGATGTTTGGACGGGCCGGAACGCTGGTGCGTTTTAGGTACGCGACCGAGGTTCCCTATGTGGCCGCCGGCGTGGCCGACGCCGACGGTCGCCCGGCCTGGGTAGGCCACCGCAGCCTGCCGAGTATCGACGGCTACGTTGTCGCTGTCGGCTTTTCGCAAAACCGTGGCTGGCTAAGGGACACCGTGACAAACGCCACGGAGGACACGGCCGCGCGGCTGCTTGCCGCCATTGGCAGCTCGGTAAGCACCAGCACCGTTGAAATGCCCGGGCAGGCGGCCATTACCTACATCACCAGTGTCAGCAGGGGGACTTTGGCCAATTTTAGGATTCTTGAATTCTGGATCGAGCCGGGCACCTTGTCCGTTTACGCTCTGGGAATTGCCAGGTCTCGATAGACGATCCCGCCGCAAATGGCGGGGTCAAGGAGGTTTACATGTTTAGGAAAAAATCTTCGGTTGCGGCGGGTCTGTTTGGCGCTTGCCTTGCGGCTGTCCTGGCTTCCTGCGCGACCGGCGTCGCCGCCGTTCACCATGCCCCGGTGGCGCAGACCCCGGAATGGACCAGCGTCGCCGGCGATCACGAAAGGTTCAGTAGGCAGGCGTACCTGACCGCGCGTGGCCACGGCAGTTCCCGCCAGGCCGCGGAGATGGACGCCTTTAGGCAGCTCGTGACGATATTCGGCGTGGACGTGCAGGCCGACGTCAGGCTGGTCGAGGCGTACCGTGGCAGGGCCGGCGGCGCCGGCGCTCACACCGTTGATTTTGGGAGCGAGATTGTCCTTGGCGCCGGCATGGACAACCTTATTGGGGCCGAGATAGGCGACAGGTGGGACAACGGCAGGAACAGCTTTTACGCACTTGCGGTTCTGAACAAGGCAAGGGCCGCCCAGGTATATTCCGAGATGATAAGGGCAAACCTGGAAGCGATTGCCGGCCTTACCGATCTGCCCGCCGGGGAAAGAAACAGTTTCGACGGGTTTTCCCGTTACCAGTTTGCGGCGGTGATCGCCGACATGAACGCCGGCTACGCGGCCGTGCTTTCCGCCGTTGGTTCCCCCAGGCAGGGGCTTAGGACCGGCGACGACTTTAGGCGCGACGCCCAGGCAATAGCCGCCGCCATCCCAATCGGCGTAAACGTGCCCGGCGACAGGGCGGGAAGAATCCAGGGCGCCTTTGGCCGGGCTTTTTCCGACCTTGGGTTCAGGACCGGCGGGACGAACCAGCGGTACGTGCTTGACGTGGACATAACCCTTCTGCCTACCGACCACCAGGCCAACGTCGTTTTTTCGCGGATGGAGCTTAGCGCGAACCTTGTCGACGTCAGAACCGGATCCGTTTTGCTGCCCTTCACCTTCAACGTGCGCGAGGGGCACAGAACCCAGTCGGAAGCCGAGAACCGCGTCTTTCTCGCCGCGGAGCGCAGGATCAACGACGTGTACAGGGACATGCTGTCGGATTATCTTATGCAGTTGATTCCCGGGCGATAACTTTTATTACGGAGGTTGCAGTGCAAAAGACAAAGATCAACGTGCCTTTCCGGCCGGTGTACCCGTCCCCGGCCGGGCTTGTCGTGTCCATCGACGAGGACAAAAAACCCAACGTGATGACGGCGGGCGAGATATTCAACATTGGGCTAAAGGATCCGGCGATTATCGGCATAGCCTTAAGAAAGGCGACTTACACCCATTCGCTTATAGTAAAGTCGGGGCAGTTCACGGTGAACCTGCCCACCGCCGCGATTTTGGACAAGGTCGATCTGGTCGGCACCTGCACCGGCAGGAACGGCCTGGACAAATTCGCCGAGTACGGTTTGACCCCCCTAAAGTCGTCGGTCATAGACGCGCCTATTATAGAGGAATGCCCGGTGAACCTGGAATGCAGGATGCTGAACGTTAGCGAGGTTGGCGACCACGATCTGTTTCTTGGCGAGGTGGTGGCCATGCACGTCGATTCCGACAAGGTGGGCGAAAACCAGCGGATCCTTATCGAAAAAGTCGATGGCCTGCTGTTCGCCGAGTGGGGGTATTACCGGTTTGGCGAAAAGATTGGCGAGATCTATTTTTCCAGAAAGGAGATGGCCAAGCCCCGGTAAGCCGGTTTACCCCGCGTCGTATTCTTTAAGAATATCCATGTCAAGATTCAGTTCCTCGGCGATAATGGCCGTCACGTCCGTTATGCGGTTTTTCAGCCATTTCCCCGGGGTAAAGTTCTTGCCCCTGACGCCATAAAACACGTCGTAGTTTTCGTAGTCCGTCGGGTAACCGTGGGCGCCCTTGTACTTGTCCTTTTCCGAGAAAATATAACCGGGCTTCGCGGCCATGCCTATGACCCGTTTGTCCGCGTACCCGCTTTCGTCCATTTCCCCTTTTGTCAGGTAACGTCCAAACCAGGGCTGTTCCTCCAGCCCCGAGGCTGGCTTGTCGCCGTGCAGAAAAGCGCTTCCGCCGGCTTGCTCAAAAACGGCGTTCCCGTATATGTCGTGCAGGTTTATACTTTCGTTGACGTCAAGCTGGGAATGGTCGGAAAACACGATTACCGTGCCTTCCCCCCAGCTTTCCAAAAGCCTGCCCAGGTTCGCGTTCATGGCTTTTTTTGCAACATCTATTTCAGTTCCCTTGGAACCGGCGAAGTGGAACATGGTATCGTAGGCTATCAGGTGTACCAGGGTAAGATCGGGTTTTGTTTTTTTTAACATGTCGCAGGTTACGGACGTGGTAAAATCGTCAAGCTCCGGTTGCCCTATGCCCTTAAGAGCCCGGACAAGCTTGCCGCCGTGCCTTAGAAGGGCTGACAACTGGAAAAACACGCTTCCATATAGCAGACTGCGGAACAGCAGGTTCTGGCCTTTTTCCGGGTGCACCTCCGGCATGTGGTAGTCGATTTTCGCGCCGCAGGTTACGGGCCAGAGCATGGCCGCCGTCGACAGTTTTTTTTCCCTTGCCGCGTCCCATATCGTTTTGGCATTTATGTTTTTTGCCATTTGGGCCCATGGACGCTCGCCGTTTTTTTTAGGCGGAAGCAGGTTGGATATAACGCCGTGATCCTTGGGCAACTTGCCGGTGGCAATGGAGGCATGGACGGGGTAGGTGTTGGACATGAAAACGGTTTTAAGCCCGCCCCGGTAGTGCGCCTCGCGTTTAAACCTGGCGACGTTGGGGTAGTTATTGTCGTCCCCGGCCATGGCCTCGAACACCTTGTCGCCGATCGAATCGAAGCTTATTACAAGTACGCCCATGGTTTCTCCTGTTGCCTGTATTATATTTGTAGGCAGGGTGGGTATTCAAGTATGCCGCTACGCGTACACGCCGCCTTCGGAGCCTGGCCAGTCAGTGTGCAATTGACAAAGTCACCAACCTATGTTGATAATGCAAATACCAAACCCCTTACGGTGCCCGCGCCGTCACAATAGCGGCTTTTTTGCGCCGAAATACCAAACTTAAAGGGGGTGCCGCATGGCATCATCGCAAGCAATCGCGGATACGGAATCGAATGACAAAATTTGCAGGGTTATGTGCAAACTTTCCGCGCTGGACGATTTCTTTTCGGTTTACAGCGTCCAAGGAAACATGGCTCTTCGGGTAGACGCAATATCGGGGCTCTCGTTTATTCTTGGCGACTGCGCCGACGAGTTGCGGGAAGTCATTGATGAGCCGGCAAAAATAGGTCTTTAGACTTGTTTTTTGAAGAGGGGCGTGCTTCGCCCCTTTCAAACGAGCAGGAATGCGCTGTTGTGGAAGTTGTGCTACGGTAAGGATTATTTCTAGGGCGTGCTAACGCTATCTAAAACCGACCAAGGGAGGGCAGCATAAAGTCGTCCTTTGCCTATTTTGGCAGATGTTTTGTATCTGTCAGTATAATTGCCGCTTATGTATACACCATGAATTGCTAGAATAACAGCTTCTGGTTAAGTCAAGGCCGTATCCTTTTGTGTAGTGTTAACACGCCCTAAATGCATATGACAAATGACAGGTAACAATAACCGCAGATATATTCTGTGGAGGTTCTTATGAGAGAACAAATTGGGGACGAGGGCATCTATCTGCGG
>WQRP01000056.1 GCA_009786675.1 Treponema sp.
CGGACGTTCTGTTGGATTATGCCGTCGAAGCCATCGGCCACGCCGTTGAAAAGGTTCGCCGCGCTCCGCATTTCGGCAAGGGTAGCGCGCCTCGCGTTTTCCGCGTTGCGGTGCCTTGTCTCCAGGTTTCTCCATTCCCTGGGAAGGTTTGTCGCGGCGTCCGTTTCCTCCGCCCGTTGCCTGGACTGCGTCGCGCGAGCCATAGCCGCCCGCAACGCGCCGTCGGCCTGGTTCCTCTCGGCGGTAAACATAGGCCTGCTTCTGCGGGCTATGTCGTCGAAGCCGTCCGCGGCGGAGTTAAGCTGCGCGGTGGCGTTTCGAATTTCCTCCGGGGTGGTTCTTCTGCCCCTTCTTGCCGCAGTGTTCTGGGAATCGGCGGTCCTCCACTCGGCGGGAAAGAAGGTCTGGGCTTCCACGGCCACGGCCGCCTGCCTGGAGCCGTCGGCGCGGGCCAGCGCCGCCTGGAACGCGGCGTTGGCCTCGTCCCTTGCCCTGGCCTGCATGGGGCCGCTTCTTTCGGCCATGCCGTCGAAACCGTCCGCGGCGGAGTTAAGCTGCGCTGTGGCGGCCCTTGTTTCGGCTATCGTGGTACGGGGGGCGCTCCTGCCGCCCGTGTTCTGGGACTCCGCCCTGTCCCATTCCCCGGGAAAGTGCGTCTGGGCGTCCACGGCAACGGCCGCCCGCCTGGATCTGTCCGCGCGAGCCGCCGCCGCCTGGAATTCCCTGTTCGCGTCGTTCATCGCGGCGGCGGCCATCGGGGCGCTTCTGCCGGCTATGTCGTCGAAGCCGTCCGCGGCGGAGTTCAAAAGCGCGACAGCCGCCATAATCTCGTCCGGGTTGGTTCTCCTGCCCCTTCTGCCAGCCTGGTTCTGGGATTCGGCCTCCCGCCATTCACTGGGAAAGTGCACCTGGCCCTCGACGGCCATCGCCGCCCGTCGGGAACCGTCCGCACGGGCCGTAGCCTCCCGTAGGGCATTGTTGGCCTCGTTCCTGGCGGCGGCCTGTATCGGCCGGCTCCTGGCCGCAATGTCGTCGAAATCGGCGGCGGCGGCGACATAAAGCGCGGTCGTCGCCCCCACCCCGGCCAAGGTGTCCCTTTCGCCGGCCTCGGCCCTTTGGAAGCCGGCCTCGGCGGACTGCCAGTCCCCGGGGAAGTGCGTCGGCCCCTGGGCATCCAAGGCGCCCTGCCTGGAACGCCGCGCCCTGGTAATCGCCGCGTCCAGGGCGTTCCGGGCATCCTCGAGATCCCTGGCGAAGATCTCCGCGCCGTTTTCCGCCATAAGCTCGTAAAGATCGGCCGCCGCCATAAAGTAGGAAACGGCCTGATCCACCGCCTCCTGCGTGGCCCTTCCGGCCCTTCTGCCGGCCTGGTAGTCCGTTTCCGCCCGCGCCCATTCGTCCGGGAAATGCACGGAAGCCTGCACGGCAACGGCGTTTTCCCGGGCGCCCGTGGCCCTGGCCATAGCCGCGTCCAGCCTGTCCAGTTCCTCCTGCGCCGGCCCCGCCTCTGGGGGCAAGTCATTGTACGTAGGCACGCTACGGCAGGATATCGCCAAAAGCAATATAAATGGGATAAAATACCACCCGTTGTTTCGTTTCATCATTTAAGCCCCCTTCCCATCATTTTACAGCCTTAGAAGCCCATGTACAAGCGGCGACTTAGGGGTTTTGTCGCCGCTTTCCCATAAAAAAGCCCGAAGCAGGGAGTGGGTTTCTTTCCCGAACCCCACAGTATTCCGGTACCAACGGAATAAGTATTCTGTTGGTATTGGAATATTTATTCCGATGGCACTGGAATAGTCCCGAATTTTGCGGTATACTTATGTAATGAGGCTGTCGGACGTAAAGGATATCAGTTTCAGCCAAGAGCAAACCCTGGAAAGGCAGGAGCCCGGGCTTAAACGCTTGATGCTGCCGGAATTGCCGGATATCCAAACCCACGCGCTAATCATAAGCGGAATTCGGCGCAGCGGGAAAAGCACCCTGCTCCGGCAGTTTGTGCAGGGGCTGAAACGCCCATTTTTTTACCTCAATTTTGACGACATCCGCTTCGCGTCGTTTACCCATGAGGACTTCGCCCTGGTAGACATGGTGCTCGCGGATTCGGGTGCGCGGCTGATCTTCTTCGACGAAATCCAGTCGGCGGATAGATGGGAGCTTTACGTCCGGCGGAAACTCGACGAAGGCTTCCAGGTTGCCATTACCGGATCCAACGCCTCGCTTTTAAGCCGGGAACTTGGAAGCCGCCTTACGGGACGGCATATTTCCAAGGAACTTTTCCCGTTTTCGTATAAGGAATTTTGCAGTTTTTGCAGGCTCGACGCGGGGCCCGAATCCCTTTCGGGTTACCTGGAAAAAGGCGGCTTCCCCGAATTCCTGAAAACAGGCAACACGGAAATCCTGGCTCAGTTGCAGTCGGACATACTGTACCGGGATATCGCGGTGCGGTACGGCATTCGCGACGTCGCGTCCCTTAGGCGGTTGTTCGTCTACCTTTTGTCCAATTCGTCCCAGCTTTGCTCGCCCAGCAGGCTGACCGGCGTGGTCGGCGTAAAATCCCCCTCCACGGTTCTTGAATACATTTCCCATTTCGAGGCCGCCTATCTTGTACAACTTTTGCCCAGCTTTGCCTGGTCGGTAAAGGCACAGAGCATCGCGCCGAAAAAAGTTTACGTTACCGACACCGGCCTGATAAAAACGGGGGCTTTTTCGTTTAGCCAAAACCACGGGGCGCTTCTTGAGAATTTCGTGTTTAACAGCCTTCGCAGAAACGCCAACGCCCACGGATCGCCGGACGGCGGACAGCTTTTTTACTTTGCCGGAAAAAACGGCGGCGAGTGCGATTTTGTCGTCAGATCGCAGAAAGAAACAAGGTGCGTCCAGGTTTGCTGGGAACTGGCCGCGGACAACCAGGACAGGGAGATAAACGGGTTGCTGGACGCCATGGAATTTTTCGGCCTTAAGGAAGGCGAAATCCTGACATACGATACCGAGGATTTGATCCTGACCGGCGGGAAGAAAATAACAGTAACGCCGGCGTGGAAGTGGGAGTGGCACCGCCCGGATTATGGCGGAGCGTACCGATAGCCCAAAACGACCAAAACGCATCGGAATGCAAAATAGTCTTGACTTTTCCGCAAAACGATGCAAAATAGTCGCATGGACAAAAGGCGCGACCCGAAAATAAAAGCAGGAAGGATCGCCGACGCCCATCGAGGTACGTTCCGCGGATGCCTGGCTTGCGGGGCTTGAGTGACGAAAACCTCCAGGGCGATCATCCATTCAGGAACGCCCGCCGCCTTCCGGCACCCGTCGGGGGTGCCGGAAGGTGGGCGACATTATGGGGAAACCGCAGAAACCGTATATGTAGCCCATCTAGTAAGTATGCGCCATTCAACCTCGACGGAAGTATTGGATGCCCGCACGCGGTAATGGATTGCGCCGGACACCACATCGGCAGAGGGGGAGTGCACGCGCGTCATGGTCGTGCCGCCGCCCTCGGGGCTGGGACGCCCGGTAAAAAGGGTTGACCAATTAACGTTGTCCACTGAATATTGAAGCTCGTATTGTACGGCCGCCGGTATGCGGTCCCATGTAACACGTATGCTGTTGCCGTCCCTTTCTGCCCTCGGATTTGCCGGGGCGGTATAGCCAGAGGTCCACGGAACTGAGCCCACCTCGAAACCGGCGGACCATGCGCCATTCCGATTCCCCCTTTCCGAAGGAGAGGTACGGTTAGCGGCTCGCACATAGTAAATTAGAACAGGATCGTTGCCTACTACGCCTATGGGGCGATGGGTGTGCGAGGTGATGAACGCCGAGCCAACCTGCCTCCGCGTATCCCCACTCTCGAACTCCGTTCGGAACGCAATGTCGTACCTTCGGGCTCCCTGTGAGGCGTTCCATGTGATCTGGATACGGCCGTCTTCCAGCACCCTTGCCCTTACCTCCGTTGGGGGAACCAGAAGGACGTCGTCCTCGACCTCGCACCCAACAACCGCCAAAGCGAACGCCAGCGCCATTGCCAGCGTTCCAAACACAAAACCGTTTCTTGCCATTGTTTTCTCCTTGCAAAAATTTTTCCCGGGCATTATTTCCTGCCTGCAAATTATTCGCGAACCTCGACTAGAAGGGACATGGCCCACGGGCCAGTCCATGGTGTTCTAACCCCGTCGGCGTTCGTCGTAGAACCATGCGCCCTTACAAAGTAGGTAAGGGGGCCTTGGTTCCTGATAAACCCGGTATGGGAAAAGGTGGTTATAGTAACCTGGGCATTTACCGGCCTTCTTGTATCCAAGCTGTCCATGTCCGTCCGGTACGCAATTTCGTAGCGCGTGGCTCCCGACGTCCTGTTCCATGTGATATGGACAGAGTCCTGGTTGGGAGCCGTGCCTTTCATAAGCGTTGCCCTTACGTCCGTTACAAGCCGTGAGTCATCATGATCCGGCATCTCGCAACCGACAACCGATATTCCGAACACGAGCAGCATTACCGGGATTCCCGTTCCAAAAAACCTCTTTGCCATCTTTTTTCCTCCTGTGTTTTGGCACCGTTGGTATTCCCCAACTTACGCCGCATAAAACCCTTTGCTTTTTTATGCAGGGGCGCACACCCCGCACCGCCGCACATACTTCTCCTCGCGACCCTCCGGGGCGCTCGATCCCGCCGCGTCCCGCGTCGGGCGGGAGCTTCCATGCCCGGCCTGTTAAACTAGGGGCGGACAAGCCGGAAGCCAAGGTCGTCGCCCCCCATAGCTGGATCCTCGCCAGCCCGAAACGAACGAGCGCCCGACCTGGCCGGGCTGACCCAGCAACCGCCGCGACGCACGCGGACGGATCCCGAGAACGCGCCCACTGGGTCGGTCTCAGGATAATCCGGGTATGAACCCCACCAGTCCCAAACCCACTCCCACACGTTGCCACTCATATCGTACAGGCCAAGCGCGTTCGGTTGCCTGGTTCCCACCTCATGCGTTCTTCCGTCACTATTCTCCCAGATCCACGCGACATCGCCGACGGTGTCGCTTCCCGAAAAGACGAAGTTACCATGGCATACTATCCCACCACGCGCGGCGAACTCCCACTGAGCTTCGGTCGGCAGTCGATATCCGGTGGAGCCAGGGACTATTTCAACGGCATCCCATATTGGGTCACCAAGCCATGGCACAGACCCCCAGTCGTCGGGGTTCGTGCTGCCGTTTATTCTGTACGCGGGCGTCAGACCACTCCGTATGCTCAGCCTGTTGCTGAACACCAGCGCTTCGTACCAGCTTACGCTTTCCACCGGAAGATTCCGCCAGTTCACGCCCGTCACGGGAACACCGTCCCAGTTCGTCGCACCAGTAAACCTACTGGGGCGCGTTCCCATCACGTCGTACCATTCCCCCTGCGTCACCTGGAAACGGCTCATGCAGAAGCCGCTTACCGTTACCGCGCGAACGGGGCTTGAACAGCAACAGGTGGTTAGACAGCCCATCTGGAACGTGCCGCCTTCCACACGAACGAAACTACCAGAGCCGTGACGAGCCACAAAACTTCGCGACAGCGTGACCACTGCGCCAGTATTGTTCGTCACCGTCGCAGCTTGCCCGCTAATGATTCCCTCAAACAAATCAGAAAAGATGAAGTCGGCATTGGCCGTAAGCGTAAGCATGGCGGTGTATGTGCCGCCCAGGAACGGGTTATGGCTAGGGTTCCACGACACCGCGCCCACGGTAAAATAACCAGTGCCGCTTGCCTTGCCTACAGGCGTCGCGCCTGTAACCGGGGAGGCAACGGTAATTGCAGCACTATAAATAAACGCGGGATGCACCCTAAAGCTGGCCGTAAAGCCAGCCGTAATTCCGTGGCCGCCAGACACCGTCACTATTGTGCTGTGCGTTCCCGCCGGCAAACCCGTATTCGGACTTATCATAAAGCTGGCGGAAGCGCCCGCGGCTATACTGCCTATCGACAGGGGCAGCTCGAAGCTTGCGCCGCTATCGCCAGACGACACGGTCAGGGGCCCAGTGTCCTGGTTACTCGTGTTGGTAACGGTTATGGTTTGCGCTGCCTGTTGCCCGTAGCCGGACGTCGCGTCGGGNAGATAAAAGGTAACGCCGGTTATGTCCACGCCGCCCCCGCTAAGCTGTATACCAAAGGCCATACGCAGCCACTGGGCGTAAAGCGTCGTGTTCGCGGAAATGACAAAGGTTTCCCCGGGAACGCGGGTCGTCCCGCCGCCGTCCGCCTGGGTGTTCCAGCCCATAAAGGTATGGCCAGATTTGACAAGGTTGCCCACGCCCATGACAGTAACCGTGGCACCGCCGGCAAACGGCGAATTCGGTTCCGTCGGTACCGTGCCGCCCGTGTTGCCGTTGCCGTTGTAAGTCACGGTAAAGGTTCCTGGGATAGTCACGGTAGGGGCAGTCACGGTAACGGCGACCGATCCGCTTACGGCGGGGTTAAGCGTCGAGCTTGCCCGCACCATAAGCGAGGCGGCCGTCTCGTTGGCCGCGACGGCAAGGCGGCCGGCGTCGGAAATGGACGTTCCCGAAACGCCCCCAACGACCGCCCAGGTAACGGTCTGCGGGGGATCGTTGGTTCCCTGGACCACGGCGGCAAAATCCCAGGTATCGCCCCTTTCGACCGTGGCAGTTACAGGGCTTATCTCGACACCGGTTACGGTTGGTTCTGGCGTGTCCGTTGGGCATCCCGCCATCGAAAACCCGATTACCGCCACAAGCGCGACAATCCCCAAAGCTTTGCTTTTTGCTTTTTTACTCATCGAAAACTCCTTGTTCCCTTGGTTTGGACGGCAATCACAAATATGCCGAATCCACGATCTCGGAGTGCAGCTAAAGAAGCAGAAATATACAAAGCAGGGCAAGCCCTGCCGTTTGGCCTACGGCAAATTCCCGGCAGCCTTCCGCATTATGTCCCTGCAAACGCCGTCGGGCACCGGAATCCCCGGGCTGTTTTGGATGGCGAGAAGCGCCTTCGCGATGTCCCTTAGGTGCTCCCGCCCTTTGTCGCTAACGTTGTTCAGTCCGGAGTAGATAAAAGCCAGGCCATCCATCTCTGGAACGGTGTTTTTTTGCAAATCCACCATAGATGATTGAAATGTATCAGCATTGGTGTGTAATGTCAAGCCCATATTTGTGAAAATCCCAATATTTCATTTGTTGTCATCTATGATGATGTCTGCTAAACTAATTGGAAATGACGATCCATGAGCGGTTAACCTATGCCCGGAAGAAACTGCACATGACCCAAGCCCAATTTGCCGAGAAAATATGCGTTAAGGCTGGTTTTTTAAGCTCAATGGAAATTGGCGCCCGTAAAATAAACCCAAGAATGGTAAAAATCATCAACCTAACCACCGGAATAAGCTCAAAATGGCTGGAGGCCGGCGAAGGGGAGATGCTTGACAGCGAAATAGAACACGAGATCGAGGAAATCGTCAACCTTTACCGCCAACTGAACCCCTTCTTCAAGGGTTTCTTCAAGCGGCAACTGCTGGAAATAATCAACTACGAGGACGGAACCGGGGAATAGCTTTCAACTCGCAAGCGCGATAGCGCAAGCCACCAAGCGGCGGTTTGACACTATATCAAAATAACGATATATTTAACCCAGGTTATGGCACACGGGGGTATCTAATGCCGGCAATAAGGAAGAGCGCGGATTTACGAAACAAATACGGTGAAATTTCCGAATTTTGTCATTACCATAGGGAGCCCGTATTTATTACCAGAAACGGCCAGGGGGATTTGGCCGTAATGAGCATGGAGACTTACGAGGAATTAATCGGAAAGCTAGAGCTTTACCAATCAATCCAAACGGGTCTTAACCAGATAAGAAACGGAGTGACTGTTCCCGAAAAAGAAATGATGGAAAAAATAAGAAACCTGTAGGGGACGGCGGTGTACGAATTGGTATTCTCGGGCATATTTTTCGAGGATGTGGACGCAAGCCATAAATACATAAAGGAAGTTTTGGAGGCTCCAAGAGCCGCGGAGGATCTAAAAAACGAACTGTTGGAAAAATTGGATTATTTAAAGGAAAACCCGTATTCAAGGCCACTGGTACATGACGAGTTCCTGGCATCCTTGGGGGTAAGGTCGATAAAGGTCAAAACCCATTTGATTTTTTACGGCATTGAGTGTAACGGGGGAGACGATAAATTGGTCAATATTTTTAGGTTTATGTACAGCAAAAGAAACTGGATGAGTATACTAAGGGAAAAGCCGTTACGATATTCTAATTCCAGCGGACTTGCCCCCAAGCCCGTCCGCCCGTAAATGTTTCGCAGGCGGTTTGTTGACAGGCCCCTCGCTAGGGTAACCATGTAACGTAAGGAGTTTTTGCCATGAAAAACATTTTTCGGTTTATTCGAATTATCGCCGCCGTGGCGATAGCAGGCTTCACGCTTGCCGGTTGCCCGACGGGGACGCCGGACGAAAATAATGTTACGCGGCAAAGCTTCTGGGCCGTGGACTACAACGACGACAACTTCCATCTGGTTGCCGAACTTCTTGCATATAACGACTACAGCGAAATCTGGGTGGAGGTTGGCTCCGGAATTACGCGGACACAGGCGCGGGCGCTTGCCGGCAGATACGCCGTTATGCGCGAAAAGCTCCTTCATGCGTACAGCAGGAAAAATTTTACGGTTTCCGGAATGCAGTTTGCCAACATCCTGGACTACGCCAACTGGGTTACCCGTGGCGACGCCGGGGGCGGAAGGCTTACNATTCTNCTGCTGGATCTTAGGGCACCCCCCGGCCTCATTATCGGGGGGTANTTTCATAACAGGGATTTTTTTANCGTCCCCCATTCCAACCGCAGGGACATGGTATACATCAACTCGTCTTTTTTGGCGGCGAACTGGGAAGGCGGCCTTGGCGTTTTGGCTCACGAGGTTGTCCATCTTATAAANCACGCCGAAGCCGTAATCGTTTTACAGGAGCAGGAACGCTGGGCCCCGATGGATCTCTGGATTAACGAGGGGCTTGCGGAAAAATCGTACTACGTCGTGTTCGGCAGAAACCCGGAGGAACGGGTTGGCTGGTTTGTCGGGGATCCCCTGGGAAGCATCTCGCGCGGCAACAATTTCTTTGTCTGGGGCAACCACCGGAACATGGACGCCAGAACCATACTGGACGATTACGCCACGGTCTATCTGTTTATGCGCTGGCTGTTTTTGCACGCGCCCTCGGGGGTGGATCTTTTGCGCGACATGGTAAGCTCGGCACATTACGACCACAGGATCGTCACCAGCGTGGCCGGGGGAATCAATCCCGACTGGGCAAACTGGGATGTCCTGATTAAAACGTGGCTCGCCGCCAATGTCGATCCGGCCAATCCGGTCTTTGGGTACGTCGGCGACGATGAGCTTCGCGACAGCCTAACGGTGAGGCGCGTAGGGGGCGAATCCCTTCCGCTGTATCCTGGCGAAGGCGTGTTCAGTGTTATTGACGGCACGTTTACCCCGCCGGCACCGGGGCCAAATATTCGCTACGCGGGGCTTACTTTCGGTGACGAAAATATATCTTTCGGCACCGGCCCACTTACCGGGGATACCCTGCTGACTTTCAACGCCAGTACCAATATCGACGGACCGCCCGAGAGCGGTTCTCTAACCGGGGTTCAACCGCCCGCCCAAATGCAGGGCAGATCCTTGCCTTTGCCTTTAGGCCCATTCGTTGTTGGTTTATGGGATGTAATTGGAAGGGACGGCGAAGGGGGCGGGCGATAAATGTGGGCAAAAAAAACACTGGGAATTTTGCTGTCACTGATCCTGTCGCTATTTGCCTTGCCCTACGCGACGCCGCACCTTTTTGCCTTTGGGGGCGGCAGGCAGGATGCCGGGCAGCCTAGGGAAGTTGAGGTAACGGGAAGGGTGCGCCTTGTCGGAACCAGCCGCTTCCCCTCGCTGGTAATTTCCGGCGAGGAGCGGGACTGGTTTATCGACGGCGGGGAACGGGAAAAACTTATGGGCTTGCAACAACAGGTTGTTACCGTCAGGGCGCAGAAACATACCTACGAGATGCGCCTTGCAAATGGCCTTGTTTCCCACAGCCACTATGTTTTGAGGAATATTGTCATTGTTCGTGTCGAAGGGGAGCGGTAACAGGGTCGGAAGCCCGCGCCGACTCAAGTTCCTCGACAATCGCTTCCCACTGCCCGCTTTTCTCCACTATTTCGACGGCGCACTCGTCCAGCCTTAGTTTGACGGCCCTCGCCTTTTCGCCCACCGAGTAGACCTCGGGGCTGGACAGTTCGCCTTCCAGCCGGGCTTTTTCGGCCTCCAGATCGGCGACTGCGTTTAGCAGTTCCGCTTCCTGCCGCTCCAGCCGGCGGATTA
>WQRP01000057.1 GCA_009786675.1 Treponema sp.
CCGGTCGGCCCGAGTATGACGGCAAGACCCGCCCCCCCCCCGGCGAACACCGGAGCCCCGACCGCCCCGGCCGCGATGAACAGCGCCACCGCCCCGGCGCCCAAAAATGGCCCAAGCACCAGGCCGGAAAGCAGCGTGAACATGTTCCGCAAGGCGATGGGAACGGGCCCAATGGGAATGACAAGAAAAGCGCTCGCCCCGATTATCGCCGCGAACAGCGCGACGAAAACCAGCGAGCCTATCGCCTTCCTTCGGCCCGGATCCGGGGCCTCCTCGGTTTCCACAATTTCATCTTTCACGATTTCCTCCTGCGATATTTTCCTAGCCCCGGTGGTAAACAAGCGAGACCGTCCCCGCGCCGAAACACGCCTGGCCGCCTTCCCCCCTGACCACACATTTTCCCTCGGAATCTATTCCGGCGAAAGTCCCCTTGGCAAGCCGCCGCCCTTTTTTCCCCGTCCGCGCGGTTCCGTCGGCGGCCCCCCAATCCATAAGCGAGGCGTCGGCCCCGATTCGATCCGCCATGGAATTCCACTCGTCCGCCAAGAGCCGGCCTCCATCGCCGCCGCAACCGGTCCGTTTTTTTACCCGCCGCGCCTCGGCGACTATCCCAAGCAAAAGCTCCCGGCGCGAGACCTGGCGTCCGAGAATCTCGGCGCAACTGACGGAGCCGCCAACCGGCGACGGGTTGTTCACGTTGATCCCTATGCCGCTTGCCAGCCAGCGGATCGAGTCCCCCTCCCCGGCAAGCTCCGTCATCAGTCCCGCGATTTTCCGTCCGCCAACGTAAACGTCGTTGGGCCAGCGCAGACGGGCCGGCTTTCCGCAAAGGGAACCCAGGACGCGCGCGACGGCAACCTGGTAGAGCATCAGGGGCAGCCTATAGTTCGTCAACGGAAACACTTGGGCGGGGCGTTCAAGGACGGTAAAATACAGACCCCCCTGATCCGAAACCCAGGCGCTGCCGCAGCGCCCCTTTCCGGCGTTCTGCGTTCCGGCGATCACCACGGTTCCGGACGCGCTTCCCCGGGCGGCGCATTCCCGCGTCCTGTCCATGGTACTGCCGGTGCTTTCGAAATACCTGAACATGGGCTCGTCCTCGCCGAATTCCCAAGGGTACAGAAAATCGGACGGGCTTTCTGGGTCGAGCGAGTAACCGGATTCCAGGACGGCCACTGGATACCCCGCCTTTACCAGGGACTGTACCCCCTTCCAAACGGCGACCCTGGAGATTCCCAGATCCCCGGCAAGCTTGCCGCCGCTTACCGGCTTTCCCTTTTCGCCGCGCAAAACCCCGACAAGCCGCGCCTTCGTCGAAAACGCGGGATCGTTTTTTCCTTCGTTAACCATAGCTATTTACAGGTTAACGCAAAGGCGGGAATAAAGTCAAGGGATCCCGCCGTCAGCCGGCCACCATGTCGGCAAGCGCGTCCGGGTTTTCGCCGTCGGCGTCCGGGCAAAGCGACACGGGAACGCAGCGCAGGGTGGATCCGGGCTGGGGATCCCTGCCGGCGCAGTTGACAATAAGTTTAAGGTTATTTTCCGAGACGGCCCGGCACCCCCGGGACGGCTCGCTTTCCACGACGGCGGAAAGTTCCCTGCCAAGCCAGGCCCCGGCGTAGTCCCGCCTGCCCTTCCGGGCCAGCCCGTTAAGCATGTCCGCCCGCCGCCTGATTTCCCGGTCCGGGATCCGGCCGTCCAGCGAGAAGGCCGGGGTGCCGGGGCGCGGCGAAAATGGGAACGAGTGTATCCAGGCAAAGCCGATTTCCTCGCAGAGGGCAAGGGTAAGGCCGAAGTCGTCCCCGGTCTCGCCTGGAAAGCCGGCGATCATGTCGCAGGCCAGGAAAGGGTTTTCCTTTACGGACCGCAGCATGGCGGCGGCCTCCCGGACGCCCCGGGGATCGTAGGCCCTGCCCATCCTGCGAAGCACGTCGGCGCTGCCGGACTGCACGGAAAGGTGGAAGTGGGGGCGAATCCTTGGGTGGGCAAGAACCGAGACAAGCCTTTCGTCGATTCCCTCCGGCTCAAGCGAGGACATCCGCAGGGCGATGGTTTCGCTGTTTTCCAGAAGAAAGCCCAGAAGCCCGGCCAGGTCGAACCCGGAGTGACGGTACTGGGCGACGTTCATGCCGGCGACCACGAGCTCGGCGCAGCCCCCGGCCTCCAGGGAGCGCAGCCGGGAAAGCGCGACCCGGGGGGAAAGGCTTACCGCGGGACCGCGGGCAAGGCGGGCGCGGCAGTAGGCGCAGGCGTTGTCGCACCCGTCCTGTATCTTTAGGTAGCCGCGCGAGTGGAAGGTGAATTCCTCCGGGCCGAAGCCGAAGGGATCCCCCGGGCAATCCCCGCCCCGCCCGGAAACCCACCGGCCCACGATCTCCGGAAGCTCCTTCCCCGGCCCGGCCGACTCCCGTATGTACCCCGGAAGCCCAAGCAGCGCGCCCTTTTCCGCCCCGGCGCCTTCCCCGGATCCCCGGGGAACGAAAAGCCTTCGGGCGCCGCCCAGCCCGGAAGCCTCCAGCGCCTCGATTTCCCCGGGGTCGAGCCTGGCGTAGCAGCCGGTGACTATTACGCAGGCCTCGGCGTTTTTCCGCAGGGCCCTGCGGATCAGCGCGCGGGTCTTCTGGTCGGCCTTGGAGGTAACGGTGCAGGTGTTGACGACGACTATCCCGGGGCCCTCGATTCCGGTCGTCCAGGGGACGACGTCAAAGCCCGCCTTCCGGAAGGAATCGGCCAGGGCCTCGCTTTCGACCTGGTTGAGCCTGCAGCCCACGGTACAGATGGCTACCGGGAACATCACCTGCCCGCAAGGGCCACCCGCACGCGGTCCAGCCCGCGCTGGGCGTCGGTAAGCCTGGAGTTAAGCGCCAGGGCCCTTTCGTAGGCGACCACCGCCTGGGCGAGATCCCCGGCGTTCTCCCGGGCGAACGCCAGCCTGGCCCACCAGTTAGCGTTCCCCGGCCTCATGTGGACGGCCGTGGTAAGGGCGATGTCGGCGTGGCGGAACATCCCGGTGCGTATAAAGATCTCCCCGATAAAGTAATACGCCATGTGCACCCGCCCGCCCTCCGGGGCGATGTTTATCGAGTGCTGGAAGTACCTAAGAGCCTCGCCGTTGTTGCCCATAAAGAAATAGATCTCGCCCAGGATCTCGATTATACGCGGATCGTGGCGGTTTATCGTCCTGGCTATGTTGGCGAAACGCATGGCCTCCTCGTAGCGGCCAAGGTTTATAAGGGCCAGGCAGAGAACCACGTAGGCGTCCATGTTACGGTCGTTGGCGGCGATCTCGTTAAGGCCTATCTCCACCGCCCTTTCGTAGTTGCCGCGCCGCAGCTCGAACATGGCGTCCTGCCTTGCCTGGGGCACGGCGGCCTGGGCGCAGACCATGAAAACCGCGGCGGCCGCGGCGGCGCGAAACCCGTGTCGTGTCATGTCGAGCCCTCCCTGGCGACCATGGAACAGCGGCCGTTGAACACGCAGCCGGTTTCCATGGAGATTTCCGGGGTCGTAATGTCCCCCTCGAGCCTTCCGGTGCCGGCAAGCTCGACCTTCTCGGACGCGGAGACGTCCCCCTTCACCAAGCCCCTGATCACGATCCGCGAGGTCCTTATGCCGGCGTTTACCACGGCCCCCTCGTCCACGACAAGAAGCCCCTTGGCGTCGATGTCGCCCGACACGTTCCCGCGAATCAGCAGGGGCTCCTCGAAGCTGACCGTCCCCGAAAAATCGATGTCCCGCGAAAGGATCGTGTCGAAATCGTCGTCGTCCATAATATCCGTGTTTACGTTGGCCATTGCACCCTTCCTTGCGTCCGTCGTTTGGTCCCGGACGCGCCGCCCGCAAACGCGGGTTTTGCCGGTCCGCGGACTTTCAAATATCGCCCCTCCATGATATACTATAAGCAGGAAGGAGACAATCATGGATTTTGTAGGCTCGATGAAGGCCAAGGCCCACTCCGCGCAGCGAACGCTGGTTTTGCCGGAGGGAACCGACGCCAGGACGATAAAGGCGGCAAGGATAATCACGGACGAGTCCCTTGCGGCAAGCGTTACCCTGCTTGGAAGCGTTGAGGCCGTGCAGGAAGTGGCGGAAAGGGAGGGCATCAGCCTTTACAACATCAACATACAGTGCACGCACGCCGACACCCACCTTAACGGCTACGCCCACGAGTACTACAACCTGCGAAAGCACAAGGGCCTGACCGAGGAACAGGCGAGGGCGGACATCACCGATCCCCTAAGGTGGGGGGCGATGATGGTACGCCTTGGCGGGGCGGACGCGATGGTCGCCGGCGCCATAAACACCACGGGCAACGTCCTGCGCGCCGGGCTTTCCGTTATCGGCACCCTTCCCGGCCTAAAGAACGTCTCGTCCTGCTTCGTAATGTCGGGGCTGGATCCCAAATGGGGCGTCGAAGGCTCGCTCATATTCTCCGACTGCGCGGTAATCCCCGACCCGACCCCGGAACAGCTCGCCGACATAGCCGAAAGCTCGGCGGAATCGTGCAGGACGATGCTCGGGGTGGATCCGGTGGTCGCGCTCATGTCGTTCTCCACCAAGGGCTCGGCCCAGCACGCGGACGTGGAAAAGGTACAGGCCGCGGTGGAGATACTTAAATCCCGGAACCCCGGCTTCGATTTCGACGGCGAGCTGCAGGCCGACGCGGCGCTCGTCCCGTCCGTGACCGAGTCGAAGGCCCCCGGCAGCCCGGTAAAGGGAAGGGTGAACACGCTTGTCTTCCCGGATCTGGGGTCGGGCAACATAGGCTACAAGCTGGTGCAGCGGCTCGCCAACGCCCAGGCCTACGGACCCTTCCTGCAGGGCTTCGCAAAGCCGCTCAGCGACCTTTCGCGCGGAGCCTCGGTTGACGACATAGTAACCACCTCGGCGGTGACGCTTGCCCAGGTAAGGTAAACGAAACGGCCCCCGTGAAAGCGGGGGCTTTTTTACGCCCCGTCCACGTCCGGGCGGAAGGCGTCGGGAAGCCGTTTAAGGAATTCGTCCAGAACCCCGGACATCGAGTCCAGGGTGGTTCTTTTCCGTTTGACGGAGCTTGCCTCCACGTCCAAAAGAATGCCCGGCCGTATGCGGTGCGGGTCGGCCATGCGCTCAAGGCGGGCGTATTCCCTTTCCAGAAAGGCCAGGCGTTCCTCCGACACGCGCCGCTCGGCGGGGTTAAGGCTCTCCCGCACGGTGTCCATGCGCCCGCGGATTTGCGCAAGCCCGGCGCGTCCCCGAAGGCGGAAGCACCTTTCGACGGCCGGGCGTCCCACGGGCTCCCCTTTCACGCGCTTCCCGTTTTTCCTGGCAAGATCGTCAAAGTCGTTGATCCTGAAAACCGACTTGGAATCCCGGTATATGACATCCAGAAGATCCAGGAAATGCCCGACGGCGGCGTCGTAAGCCCCCACGGCCGCGTCGTAAGCCCCGCGCTCAAAATCGAGCCTGGCCCGGTCGAAGTACCTTAGCCGCACCGTGTAGCGCTCGTCGGGAAGGGCGTCGGGGTCGGTGTCCTCGTACTCGCGGATACGCACGTCGTCGCCGTCGGCAAGCCTTTCCATGAACTGGTAGTCCAACCCGCGGTCGGCAAGAAGCGAGACGAGCAGACCCAGCGCCGCGTCGAACCCGCGCCCGCACGCGCCTTCCGGCAGGGCGATCTCGGCGACGGCTGGCACCGCATTTTCTGTACAGCGTTCCAGGATCCGTCCGGCAAGTTCCCGGGCGTCCGTGGCCTGGCCGGCTTCGTCCCTGGCAACCCGCTCTATTTCCCCGAAAAGATGCCCGCAGATAAGGTCCCCGATCAGGTGCATGGCCGTGGCCTTGTGCCTGGCGGCCGGCGAAAGAAGGTCGTACTCCGAAATGTTAAGGGAAAGCTTAAGATCCGTCACCGTTTTCGGCCTGGCCGCGTTGTCGCTAAAGACGCAGCTTAGCACGTGGCAGGCGTTTTCCCACGGAACAAAGGCCGCCGCGTCGCCTTTTGGCGCGCCCACGGCGCGGGCTTCCGGGGGT
Organism: Treponema sp.; assembly: GCA_009786675.1. The sequence goes on from WQRP01000057.1 coordinate 6,010, forward strand.
TCCCGAAACGCCGCCGCCCCGGACTTCTCGATCTCGCCCGTGTTGAAGCCGTCAGCGCCGCCCATGGAATCCAGAAGGCGACCCACCTCCCTACGGGTGAGCCCGTCGTGGTCGCGCGAAAGGCGGCAAAGCAGCTCGCCGTAATTCCGCTCGATATAGGCGTACAGCTTTTCGCGCAGCTCCTTTTTTGCCGCCCGGCCCAGGGGCTTCCCGCCGCCCGCCGACAGGGTCGCCGACACGGTCGCCGACACGGTCGCCTCCAGGTGAAGCAGGATCCTGTCCGTGTTCTCCCCCAGTATCCCGGCGGTTGCCTGCCGAATGTCCCTGCGGAATTGCGCGTCCCGAAACGGCCCGCCGCGAAAGGCGTCGGTTCCGGGATTTTCCCCGCCGGGACTGGCCGTTTTCCCTGGCAAATCTATTGTTCCCATTGGAAGCTCCTTGGTGCTAACGCTTGGATTCGTCGTTCAATACTACCATATCCGGTGAAATTGTAAAGGTCGCCGCGACCCCGGCTGCCACCGGCCGGGCAATTCTTGACCAAACCGCCGTTCCGGGCATATAGTAGAACGCACAAGGAGTAACGGTTGAAGGAAATTCCAGGCGGGGTATGCGCGCCCAAAGGGTTCAGGGCGGGCGGCGTTCATTGCGGCATAAAGGCGAACCCGGAAAAAAAGGACCTCGCGCTTGTCCATTCGGAAAGACCCTGCGCGGCGGCGGCCGTGTTCACCAAGAACCTGGTAAAATCGGCCTGCGTGCTGGTAACGCAGGATCACGTCGCCGGCGGAACGCTCCGGGCGATTATTGCCAACTCGGGGAACGCCAACGCCTGCACGGGCCAGGCGGGCCTGGAGGCGGCGCGGCGCATGGCGGAACTTGCCGCCAGGGAACTCGGCATAGGGGCACGGGAAGTGGCCGTCGCCTCCACGGGGGTTATCGGCGTGCCACTGCCCATAGGAAAAATCGAGGGGGGCATGGACGCCCTGGCCGGAAGCCTGCGCCAGGACGCGGAAGGCCACGGAGCCGCGCTGGACGCGATTATGACGACCGACACCCGCAAAAAGGAAATCTCGGTGGAAATCGAGACGGGCGGCGTTCCGGTACGCATCGGGGGGATGGCTAAGGGATCGGGGATGATTCACCCGGACATGGCCACGATGCTGTGCTTCCTTACGACGGACGCGGCGCTGCCAGCCGGGACGCTGGATCGGCTCCTGCGCCGCGCGGTGGGACGATCCTTTAACCGCGTCACCGTCGACGGCGACACCTCTACCAACGACATGGTAATCATCATGGCCAACGGCGCGGCCGGCGGCCCCGTCCTGGGCGGCGGGGGTCTTGACGCCTTTGCCCGGGCGCTCGACGCGGTCTGCGTATCGCTGGCCCGCGCCATAGCCCGCGACGGCGAGGGCGCGACCCGGCTCGTGGCGGTCACCGTAAGCGGCGCGGCAAGCGAGGAAGCGGCCGAGGCGCTGGCGAAGTCGGTCGCGTCGTCCAGCCTGGTCAAGACGACCTGTTTCGGGGCGGACGCGAACTGGGGGCGCATACTCTGCGCGATGGGCTATTCCGGCGCGGACTTCGACCCGTCCCGTACCGGGGTGCGGTTCGCAAGCGCCGGGGAGGAAATCGCCGTGTGCGCCGACGGAAACCCGGTCCCCTTTTCCGAGGACGACGCAAAGAGGATCCTGTCGCGGGACGAAATCGAAATCCTGGTGGACATATCCGGCGACGGCGACGGCAAGGCGACCGTATGGGGCTGCGACCTGACCTACGACTACGTAAAAATAAACGGTGACTACCGGAGCTAGGAAGACAAAATGAGCGAAACAGCGAACGGCGGCGGCAATCTGGCGGAGGTCCTGATCCGCGCCCTGCCATACATCCAGAGGTACTGGGGAAAGACAATCGTCGTAAAGTACGGCGGCAACGCCATGGTCAACGAGGAAACCAAGGCGGCGGTTATACAGGACGTGGTGCTGATGGCCTGCGTCGGCATACGCACGGTGCTGGTCCACGGCGGCGGCCCCGAAATCGACGCCATGCTTAAAAGAGCCGGCATAGAGAGCCATTTCGTGGACGGCCTGCGCTACACCGACGGCGATACCATGGAGATCGTGCAGATGGTCCTGTGCGGCAAGCTGAACAAGGACATAACCGGCCTTATCCAGCAGGCGGGCGGCAAGGCCGTCGGCCTGTGCGGTATCGACGGGGCCATGCTGAAGGCCAGGCGCATCGGGAACGGGCGGCTTGGGCAGGTGGGCGAGATCGAGGAGGTCAACGTCTCCCTGCTGAACTCGGTGCTGGACTCGGGCTTTATCCCCGTGGTGTCGTCCGTGGCCTTCGGCAACGGCGGGGGGGACGGCCCGCTGAACGTCAACGCGGACACCGCCGCGGCGAAAATAGCGGCGGCGCTGTCCGCGGAAAAGCTGGTCCTTATGACCGACGTAAAGGGCATACTCCGCGACACGGGCGACCCAGACTCCCTCATCCACGCGCTGACGCGGCCGGAGCTGGAGGGACTCAAGAAGGACGGCACCATAAGCCAGGGCATGATTCCCAAGGTTGACTGCTGCGCGCTCGCCCTTGACGGCGGCGTGCAAAGGACGCACATAATCGACGGGCGGCTGCCCCACGCCCTTCTTGTCGAAATATTCACCGACGACGGCATAGGAACCATGCTGACGCTTTGAAAAGCCCGGGCTATGTCAAAAACCGCGCTTCTGTGGTATATTGGACGTCGGGGGTTCTTCGATGAAGATAGGGATAGATACCTTTGCCTGCGACGGCGGCAAATCCGGTGTTGGCGCCTACCTGTCGCAGTTGCTCAGGCGCATCCCGCCCTCAGGCAACCGTTTTGAGCTGTTCGGCTGGGAATACGACCGCTACGCCTTCAGCGATGACGCGCCAAACCTGGAGTTCATCCCGCGATGCTCCATGAACGGAAGGTCCGCCAACGCCGTCTGGCACATGTACCGGTACCCGGAGTTCGCCAGCGAGCGCCTGTACGATGCCTGTTTTTTCCCGGCCGCCCACAAACAGCCGCCGTACAAGTCGCCCTGCCCCACCATCGGCGTGGTCCACGACATGGCCACCTACTGGGGCACAAGGCGCACTCGGGAACACCTTGGGGCGGTCCTTCGCACGGTGTTCCCCAACTCGCTAAGGCGGCTCGACAGGGTTATCGCGGTCAGCGAGTGGGTAAAGCAGGAACTGGTGGAGCTGGTGCGGGTAAAGGAAAACCGCATCGAGGTGGTGCCCAACGGCATCGACCATTCCGCCTTTTACCCAAGACCCTACGAGGACGAGGCCGAGCTTCTGGTACAGCCGTTCAGCTTCCGCCGCCCCTATATCCTGTACGTCTCCAGAATCGACCATCCGATAAAAAACCACATACGGCTGATAAAGGCGTTCGACGTTTTCAAGAGACGGACGGGCTTTCCCCACCGGCTTGTCCTGGCCGGCAAGGACAGCACCAACGCCGACAAAGTCCACGCCGCGGCCGCCCGGGCGGAATGCCGGAACGACATTTTTTTCACCGGGCATTTCCCGGTAAAGGCCCTGCCGGAACTGTACGCCGTGGCGGACTTTACGGTGTTTCCGTCGATGTACGAAGGTTTCGGCATGGGGGTTCTGGAGGCGATGGCCTCGGGCATCCCGGTCGCATGCGCCAGGGCCGCGTCCCTGCCGGAAACCGCCGGCCACGCCGCGGTGTACTTCGACCCCAAGGATCCCGAGGACATGGCCGACCGGATGGTAACGCTGGCCAGCGACCGCGGCCAGCACGAGGAATGCAAGCGGCTGGGGCTTGAACGCGCCAAGGACTTTTCCTGGGACAGGTGCGCGCAACGAACCCTGGCAATTCTCGAGGAAGCGGCCGGAAACGTGGAAGCCAACCGGCGGGCTCTTTCCTAGAACCCCCTAGCCCCGCGTCCTTAAAGCGCGCGGTTTTTGAGCCTTGCCCCCCGCCTTTTTCCGAGCGGCCTTCTTCCGCAAAATGTCATCCTCGAAAAGCAGGGCGAAAGCCCCGGCGGCATCTTCGACAAACTCCACAACAAGCGCGTCGCGAATGTCCCTGTCCAG
>WQRP01000058.1 GCA_009786675.1 Treponema sp.
TGAGGGCTTGGAGACGGTCAATATATCTTCTCTAACCTCTAGAATGACTTCATCGTTTGCGGAAACACCCAATCGACGGGTTATTTCCACAGGAATACGTAACGCGTGGCTGTTTCCCCACATGGAAACCGTGGCTTTTGTCTGTAACATACATACCTCTTGATATCAAGTATATACAAAACGTAGATACTTGTCAAGGAGGCGAAAGCGTAAAATCTGCCACGAAGCGCTCCCGTGCAGGCTTACCGAATCGCTAGGTTCCCTCAGTTCTCCCTGCGTATGCTGGCCTCTGAAAACCCGGCGAAGGCGAGCTGCTGGGCGACTTCCGTTATCGTCGCTCCGACTATGTTGGCGATAAAAACCATGTACATGCCGTCGGACCGTTCAAGCAGCGGGCTGAAACCAGCGGACAGAAGCTTGTCGAAACTGTACCAGGCGTCGGCGATTTCCTCGAAGGCGCCCACCTGCACGACGTAAAGGCCGCCCGGATCGGGTCTGGTGCCCTTGATCGTGATGACGTTCGAGCCCCTGGCGTACTCAACGACGTATTCGTCGCCGGGGACAACAGGCCCCCCTACCCCAATCACGTATGGCCTTTCCATCTCGAGCCGGTGCCTGTTGCGGGCGAACGCGCTGTCCCTAATCCAGACGACGTTGGGCATGGACGGCTTGCTTTCGAACTGGTTGCGCGCGAAGGCCCTGGCCCCGATATAGGTCACGCTGCTGGGAATGATAACCATGTCCAGCCGGTTGTTCTCGAACACCTGGGTTCCGATACGGGTGACGTTGTTCGAGATGATCAGGCTTTCGAGCCGGTTGTTCGCGAAGGCCCTGTCCCCGATAAACGTGACGCTGTTTGGAATGTGCACGGTTTCAAGCCGGTTGTTCGCGAAAGCCCCCTCCCCGATAAACGTAATGCCGTTTGGAATGTGCACGCTGTTAATCCGCGACCCAAAGAAGCCACTGGCAAACGCCCCGTCGCCAATTCCGGTAACGGGCATCCTGTACAGATAGGAAGGAATCCGGATATCCCTGGTTCGCCCCTCGTAACCGACAATCGTCACGTGTCCGACGGGGGATATGTCCACCAGGAAATTTCCCCGTCCTATATCCACCCCCATGTACCGGTTATGGGCGCACGCCACGAGCGTCGCCAGCGCTGCCGGCACGAGTAACCAAGCCATCTTCCTGTTCATACGCAAGTCTCCTTCATATACATAAGTCCGTATTTTCCAACCTCGCGGCTCAACGTTCCCCCTGCACCCAGACCTCGCCGACCCCCGCGTCCCCAAGCTGTTCAAGAAGCCCCCCAACTTCCGGCCCCCTCACGCTGACAATAAACACGCGGTGCAGGCGGCCGTCGGCCCGCTCCTCCATCATGGAATTCGCGATGCCCTTGGACCTAAGCTCGTCGAGAATGCCCCGGGCCTTGGCCACGCTCTCGTAGGCGCCCACCTGGATCGTGTAAACGCCATGCCCGGCGGGAACGAAGCCCCTGGGCAGAACCGCCGCCGGCCCCCTGGCCGCCTTGCCCTCGTCGCGTATCCAAATGGGATCGTACTCCGGCGAACCAAACCCGGCCTCCCCAAGCCGCCGGATAACCTCCGGCACTTCTGACGCCGTTAGGCCGGGGACTACAACCCTGTACCATTCGCCGTGGCGCTCTATATCCACCCTGGAATCCACCGGCAGTATCAGGTCGCGGTAGAACAGTGCCTCGTCTGGATCCTCGCGGGACGCCGCCTGTACCCTGAACGTGCCATGTTCGTATGGAGCCGGCATCCGGCCGATGGTTAAGGGGTCCATGACCGCGGGCCTGGCTTCGGCGCCGACGTATTCCGATACCTCCGGCCGCCCGTTCGCCCAGGGGTAGTACGGGACGGGCTCGGTATAGGCGACGGCAGGGAAATCGGCATCCATATGGTCGTCCCATGGCTCCGCCTGTGCGATTGTTTCCCCAGGATCAGGGACATACGCAATACTTTCTGGCACCCACGGCGTTTCCACAGTGTCCAGTGCGGGGGCATACGTTTCCTCCGGCGGCGACGTTTCCAGGGAATCCGGGGCGGGAGCCTCGGCAATATTTTCCAGTGCCCCCGCCGTTTCCACGGCAGGGTCGTCGAACTGCTCGAAAACGACAACCGCGCGCCCACGCCTGGTACTGGCGCCGTCCCTTCCTTGCGCGGCGACGGTACTGCAGAACAGCAACAGGAAAAAGACGGCAAGACAGGCGGGCATTCCGTGCCTACCCATAAAATACCCCTTCTTTCTCGGAACCCCACGCATTGACTTTCATTTTACCTCTACCTTTAAGTGTACAGCGGCCAAAAGCAGCCGTCAATAGGCGCAATGTTTCGCCAGTAAAACAAAACCTCGCCGTTCCCTGGCGAAACTTGTATCTGCGCCGCTTTTCCCCTATACTGTCCCCAATGACCCCCGCGCCCAAACTGACCGTGTCCGAGCTGACGGAGCTCATCCGCCTCCGCCTGGAGGAGGGCTTCCCCTCCGTGGCCGTCGAGGGCGAGATGTCGAACTGCAGGCCCGCCTCGTCCGGGCACCTCTACTTCTCGCTAAAGGACCCGGGCGCGAAAATCGACGCGGTCATGTTCCGTAACCGCCTGCGATCCCTGGGCTTCGAGCCCAAGGACGGGATGCTCCTGCGCGTCCGGGGAACCCTTTCGGTCTACGCCCCCCGGGGAAGCTACTCGATAGTCTGCGAGGAGATGGAGATAGCCGGCTCCGGCGACATCCTTGCCATGCTCGAAAAGCGCAAGCGCCTGCTCGCCGCCGAGGGGCTTTTCGACGAGGAGAGGAAAACCCCCCTGCCCCGCTTCCCCGCAAGGGTCGGCGTGGTAAGCTCGCCGACGGGCGCCGCCCTGCGCGACATCCTTAACGTGCTTGGCAGAAGGGCGGCTGGCGTCGCCGTGGTGATCCTGCCCGCGCCGGTGCAGGGGGCAGGAGCCGGCGAGGTCATCGCGAGGCGCATAGAGCAGGCGAACCGCTGGAACCTGGCGGACGTGCTGATCGTCGGGCGCGGCGGCGGATCCCTGGAGGATCTGCTGCCCTTCTCCGAGGAGGCCGTGGTAAGGGCCGTGGCCGCCTCGCGCATCCCGGTGGTAAGCGCCGTGGGCCACGAGATAGACTGGGCCCTGTGCGACTTCGCGGCGGATCTCCGCGCCCCCACCCCCTCGGCCGCGGCGGAACTGGCCAGCGGCGATAGGGCGGCGGCCCTGGCGACGGTCCGGGACGCTGCGCGGGACTTTTCTTCGGCGCTGCGCGGCAGGATCGAAAGGGCCGGGCTTTTGCTTAGGCCCTTCGGCGCGGAAAATCTGGAGTACCGTTTCCGGGCCATCCTCCAGCCCCGCCTGGTGCGCTTCGACGACGCCAAGGAGGGGCTTGTCGGCGGCCTTACCGACCTGGTGGGCGGCCTGCGTCGCCGGACGGAGCTCGCCTCCGCCGTGCTGGAGGCGGGAAGCCCCCTGTCGGTCATGGAACGGGGGTTCTCGATGGTTGTGAACGAAAGGACGGGCGGGGTCGTGCGGAACGCCTCCGAGGCGGCGCCCGGGGACCGCCTGCGCATACGCCCGCTTGCCGGGACTATTACCGCAGTTGTCGCGCCCAACACGGACGCGAAGGAGGAAGACCATGGCGAAAGCGGGCAGTAAGGCCGCCGGCCCGACAGGCGGCGAGCTGGAGAATTTCGAGGAACGGCTGGAACGGCTGGAAACCCTCGGCGAGCGTATCCGCAGGACGGACATACCGCTGGACGAGGCGCTGAAGGCCTTCGAGGAAGGGATAAGGCTGGCCAGGACGCTGGAGAGGGACCTCGAAAAAGTGGACAGCAGGATCGAGATACTGATGAACGACGCGACCCCCGAGATCCCGGGTTCGGCCGCGAAACCGTCCCCCGTGCTGGAACTGTTCGAAACGGGGGACTAGCCGTGGCCGCCGCCGGAACCATCCGCGTGCTTCCCCCGGAGGAAGCCCGAAAGATCGCCGCAGGGGAGGTAATCGACCGCCCGGCCGCGCTGATTCGGGAATTCCTGGACAACGCCATAGACGCGGACGCCTCGGGCATCGAGGTTTCCATCGAGGGCGGCGGCGGCAGAAGGGCCGAGGTCTCCGACGACGGCCGTGGCATGGGGCCGGAGGATCTGGGGATATGCTGGCTGGCCCACGCGACAAGCAAGATACGATCGCTGGACGACCTTAACGTCGCGGAGACCCTCGGCTTCCGAGGCGAGGCGCTTGCGGCGGCGGCGGCGGTGGCGCGGCTGGAGATCGCCAGCTGCACGGAGGGCGGCGAGGCCTGGCGGCTGGAGGTCGGCCCCGGCGAGGCGCACCCTCCGCGCCTGGAACGGGTGGGCAGAACCAGGGGCAGCACCGTCCGCGCGCTGAACCTGTTCGACACGATCCCCGCCCGCAAGCAGTTCCTTAAGCGCGAGGGCACGGAAGGCAGCCTGTGCCGCCAGGTGTTCGTCGAAAAGGCCCTGGCCTTCCCGGAAATAGCCTTCCGCCTTACCCAGGACGGCCGCCCCAAGGACTTCCTTCCGGCCGCCGCGTCGAAAAGGAAACGTTTCGCCGCCGCCCTGCTGGATCCGCGCCAGGAGGCGTTCCTTCACGAAATCCACGTCCTCGGCGACGGCTTTTCCGCCGACATTGTAATCGGCGGCCCGGAGCTTTTCCGCTCCGACAGGCGAATGCTGTACGTCTTCGCCAACGGCCGTCGGATACAGGATTTTTCCCTGATGCAGGCGATGGAGTACGGCACGCAGGGCTGGTTCCCCAACGGGACCCACCCGCTCGGGGCCGTCCACGTTGACATCGACCCCGCGCTGGCCGACTTCAACATCCACCCCGCCAAGCGCGAGGCCCGTTTCAAGGATCCCGGCGCGATACACCATGCCGTAAGCTCCGGCCTGCGGGACTTCTGCCGCAGGCTGACCGTGAAAAGCGGGGCGGCGACGGGCGCGCGCGCCGGCGACGGGGGAAGGCTCGCGGGGGAGGCCCTTGGGGGAGCCGCCTGGGAGCCCTCCCCCCAACCCGCCCAGGTTCCCGGGGAGGGCGCGGCGGCGGATCCCGGCCGGGTCGCCCATCCGGTGCCCGCGTTTGGCACCCTAAGCCTTGCCCGCATGTCCGCCGAGGCCGTCGCCGAAAAGCCCCCCGTCTACGGCGAGGCCAGGTACGCCGGCAAGGCCTTCGGCCTTTTCCTTCTGGCCGAATGGGGCGACAGGCTCTTCGTCATCGACCAGCACGCCGCCCACGAGCGCGTGCTCTACGACCGCTTCCTGTCCGGGGACATTCCCGGGCAGGAGCTACTGGTCCCGCTTTTCTTCGCCACCGAAAGCGCCGAGGACGACGGCTTTATCGAGGCCAAGCGCGGCGAGCTTGCGCGGCTGGCGATTGCCATAGAAAGGGACGGGGACGGCTGGCGCGTCGATTCGCTGCCGGCGAACTGGAAGCTCAGCGACTCCGAGACCGTGCGCGAAATACTGGATCTGCGAAATGCCGGCGCGAACATCGCCGAGCGATGGGCCGCCGTCCTGTGCTGCCACCAGGCCGTGCGCGACGGCGACTACCTGGACGACGTGACGGCCGCAAGCCTGGCAAGGGAGGCTCTCGCCCTGCCCGACCCGCGCTGCCCCCACGGCCGCCCCGTGTGGACCGAGATCAGCCGCGAGGCCCTGTGCAGAGCGGTACGCCGGGGCTAGACGGGAACCCCTATGTCCTTCAGCACCTGCAGGGCCTGCCGCAGGTTCTCGGCTACCAGGCTGACGCTCCGGACAAAGGCGGCCGGGGTTTTCCCCGCGAGCTTGTCGAAGTTGGCGACGCGGCTGTTTTCGCCGCCCGAACTCCTGTCCTGGATGTCCTCGAGCAGCGACACGATCTTCCCCATGCCGTCGCGGGATCGCGAAATAATGTCCCAGGCTTCCTTGGAAACGTCGCTCTGCACAAACTGTATCTTCCGCCGTTTAAAGACCAGGGCCTCGGTTTCCTGTTTTACGAGAACATAGCGTTTGCCGTACTCCCCGTCCGGGGCCATTTTCGCGTCCAGGGTCTGGACGTTCCCCGCCGTGTACATAAGGTCGTTGTAGGCCTCGGTCAACCCTATCCTGTCTTCCCTTCTGGTGAACTCCCCGTCCATTATGATGGGCCGAAGCACCCCGCTTATCTTGCCCAGAAGAACGGAATGGAAGGCCTTCAAAAACGACAGGGCGAAGGCCTCCGGCAGCGGAAAGCCGTCCTTGTTGGTTTCGGAGGCGGCGTTTGCAAGGGGTTCCGGCGTGGCTCCAAAGAAGGCCTCCAGGGTGGCGACGATGTCCATGCGCTTTTTGTCGGCGAAATACTCGGTAAGCGCGTTGTCGGCCTGCTGCCTCCAGTAGTTGCGGTACACCAGGAACCAGTCCTCGCCCCCGCTCACCTGCCCGGGGGAGTATCCGGTGTTCCTCATGCTGCAGCGGATTATGCGGGTAAGGGGTATCCTGGTGTTGAAGCCGCGGATTGTCGCAAGGGACTTCCCCGCCCGCGAAAGCAGCGCCTCCATTTCCTTGTCCATGTCGAACCCCGTCTCGTCGGCCCTCGTCTCCAGCTCGTAAACGAACAGCGACTCGAACAGCGAAAGCGCGGGGGGATCCTTAAGCGAATAGAGGATTTTGTCCAGGTTAAAAAGCAGTTCCCTTACTGTGGGGCTTATCCTGCAGGTTTGCCCCGCCGGCGACGATTCGAAGGCAAGAATGAGCCTGTCGAAAAGAAAACAGGACAGTTCCCTAAGGTAATTGAGCGAGCGGGCGTGGTAGTACATGACCTCCCGCTTCTGGTCGGTTATAGACTGCAGGGTGTCCTCGATGGATCGCGCAACGGCCTGCCTAAGGTTTGCCGGCAAAGTGTCGGGAGCATTTTCGAGAGCCGTATGCGGGTCGCTGTCGGCCTGGAGTTTCCTGTGTATCTCCTCCATTTCCAGCGAGCCCAGGATGGCGTAAAAGGCCCCCCTGTCCTTGTTGATGCTGGTGTCCAGGACGTTGTAGAAAAAACGGGCCGAGTCCTTCAGGTCGATCAGCAGCCTGAAAAAACCGTCAAGCAGGCGGTTCTCCCGGTAATCGTAAACCCCCGGGGCGCTGGCCTCTATGCTCTTTCCCATCGCGAGCATCCGCCCGTCCTCGTAGACCTTGACCGGGGGCTTTGCGGAAAAGAACCCGATTAGGCAGTAAAACAGGCGGACGAACCACGGTAGCCTCCTGTACTGCTCCTCGAAGTTCGTCCTTTTCCCGTCCTCCTCCTTTAGCACGTACAAGGGCTCGAAGGAAATCGTCGAGCTCTCCCTTATCTTTTCGAGCAGGTCAAGGCGCTCGTCGACGTCCATCTGGGAAACAAGCCTGTCAAGCACGGGGTTTGCGTTCATATTCTCCTTACATATTGACACATTTCTGGAAAAATGCTAGCCTTTAATTCGGCAAAATGACGGCGTATGCGTGGTTGCTGCGCCTATTCCCCGGTTGTGTAACGGCAGCACGGCAGGTTCTGGTCCTGCTTGTGGGGGTTCAAATCCTCCCTGGGGAAAGCGCCTTTTTGAAGGCCCCTTCGTCTATCGGTTAGGACATGAGATTCTCAATCTTAAAAGAGGGGTTCGATTCCCCTAGGGGCTAAAGATTACTCGCCGTGGTACTCGATTAGGGTGGTCACCGGGGTCGGGTCAAGGACTTTGGCGTAGTCCAGGAACGGAAGCCCGACGACGCCGAAGATTTCGGGAACATGCGCGCCGCCCGCGTGCAACAGGGCGCGAGCCGCGCTAAGGGTGCCGCCGGTCGCTATAAGGTCGTCCAGGATCAATATCCTTTTCCCCTCCGGAATGTCTTCTTGGTGCACCTCTATTTCCGCCTGGCCGTATTCAAGGTTGTATTTTTTCGCGAGCGTTACGCCGGGCAGCTTGCCCTTTTTGCGTATGGGAATTAGGGGGATTTTCATTTCGGCCGCAAAGGGGGCGGCGAAAAGAAAGCCCCTTGCCTCGATGGCGGCCACGGCGTCGATCGATTTGCCGCTGTATATCTCCAGCATCGAGTCTATGCAGAACCGAAAAGCCCCGGGATTTGCCAGGATGCTGGTGATGTCGTAAAAGAGGATGCCCATTTTGGGAAAGTCGGGAACCTTCCTAATATAGTCGTCAAGGTTAAGCCTGCCGCTCATAAGCCGCCCCCGGCCTTAAGAACGGTTTTGACCCATTCCCCCAGTTTTGGCCCGTCCACCACCCCGTTTTTTGCCAGCAGGGGCTTGCCGACGAAAGCCCCGCTGTCGCGCACGACACCCGAAAGGTACCTTAACGCCTTGGGGTTGGAGGAAAATATCCCACAGGCTCGCCCGGCGAGGTTGATGCGCCCCAAAAGTATCTCGATGTAGGTGAACGAGAGTGGCGAAGGCGACCCGCAGCCAAGAAAAAAGGCATGGGCGGGCAGGATATCCGTACCGTAAAAACCGTCCGACTTCAGTACCGAAACCGAGCAGCCCTCAAAAAGGGGCACGGAGGCTATGCCCGCGGCCAAATCGTGCGTGGCTTCCTCGTCGTCGGTGACAATAAGTATTTTCCTGCTTTCTTCCACAAATACAGTGTATCCTTACCGAGGGCGGGTGTCAATGCGAAAATTTTGCGTGTTTTGCGCCCCGTGCCGCCAGGACGCTTGACACAAAGGGCGGGAAAAGGGTATATTTCTGATGGTCATGCGACCTTGGTGGAACTGGTAGACACGCTAGCTTGAGGTGCTAGTGCCGAGAGGCATGGAAGTTCAAGTCTTCTAGGTCGCAAATTGCATATTCCTTCCTTTACACGAATTGCATCCGTGCTTATAATACCCTGAACAAGGCAGGGTACAGCATGATGGACAACACGCAGACGAAATTCACCAGACGCCACAAAACACGACTTAGCTTTTCCGTAAAACTGGTTTTGGGCATAGCCACCCTTTCGCTTTTGGGCCTGACCACGATATTCGTCATCGTCAACACAATGGTGCGCGGCGTTATCTATGACAACGTCGTGGGTGTCGCGCAACGCTACAAGGACATCTATGCGGGCGAGATAGACGCCTGGTTTGGCACCGCCGGCAAAGTGGTGAGCAGCCTTGCGACAGTCCTGAGAGTCCTTCCCTCCGAGGAGCACCTCGTTTCCATTGCGGAAAAATTCGTGGCGGAGTATGACTTTATCGAAAATATCCTCATAGGGTTTGCCGACGGGCGCGTTGTCAACGGCGTCGGCTGGGTTGCGCCGGAGGGCTGGGTCTCCACCGATCGTCCCTGGTACATAGCCGCGGTAGCCGCGGGCGAGGGCAGTATCGCGACCACCGAGCCATACGTGTCCCACGCCAGCGGGAATATCGAGATCGCCATGTCCACATGGCTGCCGGGTCTCGGCGACGGCGGGACGGTCGTTGGGGCGACTGTCTCTATGGACTTTATTCTGGACAGAATTGCCGAACACCCCGTCAGCGCGGGCGGTTACCTGGTTTTGGTCGCGGAAAACGGCGACATAATCGCCCACCCAAACTACGCCTCAAGGCCGGGCGTTGAAACCCGCAACCTTGGGGAGATTCCCAACGGCGACTTCCTGCTGGGCAGCATTTCCGGAGGGCAGAGAATCGGGGAATTCAACGACGTCGGCCTGGGACCCTCATACTTTATAGCCGTTCCCCTGGAGACCGTCGGCTGGACTCTTATCGCCGTAATCCCGACAAGGGCGACGCGGGAACCCGTTTTCCAAAACCTGGCCATAATCATTAGACCTCTTCAGAAATCAAAAAGAGCGCTAAACTATACGTGTGAAATACGAAAACACGAAGGAAT